>NZ_KV792873.1:0-1493 GCF_001808335.1 Oligella sp. HMSC05A10
CAATCTGATAACCACCATCGCCTGCATAAATACCGGTTTTTTAGTAAATTGTATATTTCGATTTGAATCAATAGAAACCTGTTTCTAACAAACCATCTTGTTTTGCAAACTGAATAAACTTCTCTATTGCCTCAGGTTCTCGCCCCATTACATCGTCAAGGAGTTTTTCTTGGATTAGTGGTGCATAGTACAAACCATTATATCGGTTGGGGAAAAATGTCCATTGACCTTTCAAAACACTATCTACAATCTCAACCTCTCTTGAATCATAAATCATTAACCAACCACCATTGTCTCTTGGTAAGCCTAAAAAATAAGTTACATACTCTATTTTACCTGCGCTACGAAATACCTCCCCCCAGTAAATACCAAAGACCTCTATATTTTCACCATCTTCTTTATCATTAATCTTCATCTATTTTCCTTTCGACAATTCAACTCTATCCATTATTTCTAATTATTCTTTTGATGGTTTCCTCACGACAATCTTCATGTCATAGGCTTTATCAGTATGCCTGTTGTATTGGTAATGAATCTCTATTTGTTTTCCATCTGTGAACTTGCGATTAACAGTCATCTTCTGGAAACCTGCACTTTCTGGAAACCGAGGGTCATTATTCATACCAATCAAACCCTTACCTTTACTTGGATTTGAAGCCACCTCCTTCCAAAAAAGTTGCTCTCTCAAATCACTAAGTATTATCGATTGATTTACGTTGGCCGTTGAAATTTTTTTCGCATTAGAAACAGCTTTCAATACATTCGCATCGGTAACGCCCGCTTTAACTAAGAGGGCCGTGTCCGTTAGAGCTGGCTCATAACTTATCCCTTTGGAGCCCGTACCAGCCACCGGTCTAAGGACTAAAGAATTAGGTGTTTTAAAACCCATCAACAGGGCTTCTTGAGCAAAGACAGGGGCCACCATCAGCGTACCACCCATCACTTGCATTGACCCATCCACTAACTGACCATCTGCAATAGCCGCTGAACCCAGTCCAATACTGTAGCCTCCTGCAGCAGCCGACACGCCCCTCACCACCGCGCCCACAGGACCCGTCATAAAATAAAGTGCAGGCTCTGCTGCTTTGGCAAGCTTCATGTCCATCGACTCATACACACCGACTTGTTGAAGAGCTTTGCTATAGAGTTCACTAACGTATGAATCCTCTACCTTGCCATCAGCAATGGGCATATCAAGAATACGTAGGGCAAGTTCCGGATCACCTCCTGATACCTGCTCCAATATCAAGCCCAAGATCTGTGTTTCCTGAGGACTCAAGGATGAACTATCTGCTTGGTAGCGGGCAAGTAAGTTGTCCGCATAGGCATCTTTTTCAACTAAATCAATGAACTCGCGTGCTTCCTCTAGGGTGAGATCTCGTTGACCGAGACCAAGTACTCCCTTTTCAAGGGATTTATCCACTAACTCTTGACGTCGTTGATATTCTAACGGTGACAGCCAGTTATTATCCACCGCCGTCCCCGCCGACTGT
>NZ_KV792874.1:0-1714 GCF_001808335.1 Oligella sp. HMSC05A10
TTAGAGGGTGACAACTATCCTGACATAGAGAGAACATTGAAACTAAATTATTAACTACTGATGAAATTATAAGAAAAGAAGCTCATGCTCTAAGAAATTTTCGCGCAAAATTTTTACTTTCATTAAATAAATTAGCTCAGTTTTATCCAAAACTAAATCATACTATTAGTTCAGATAGTCAGTTTTTAACTGTAGGTGGAGCTAAATTAATTCCCTACAAATAAAGCATGTTTTTTAATTAAATAATCTGTTGAAGACCAAGAGGTATCATCATGCAAAACGAAGTCATTTTTAAGCTTAATTTTATGTACTTTAAGTTTTGATGCTGATTCTTTATTTGTTATATAGAATGGTCCATCACTATCATTAAATAGATGAAAATTTCCTTGGAGGGTTTTGCAGTATGGACAGAAATTTGCATAGTAAGCGGATTGTGTCGTTTTGGAATACATTTTTTTAAAATTAAAACTTTGACTTACTTCATCTAAAATATATTGAGGAGTGTTTGAATCTGGTGAACCTATATGTAAATCATTGTCGTATTCGCTATCCTTTATTATATTGAAATCACCATAAAAATTTAATATAAAGTCGTAACTAAAGCCAATTACGCTAATATAATTAGTACATTTAAAACAAGTACGGTTAGCCTCAACTATACATAAATTATCACAAGCTATACTAAGTCGCCAAGCAGACAACAAACTATTTTCCTGATACTCTGGTAGCCATCTTAATATTTGAATATAGTTTTTTCGATAAGAATAAGTCCATTTTTTTAGTGCAGGATTCCATTTTGCGCCTAAAGATTTGGCCTCATCTTTTTCTGCATAAGGAACATTTAGAATTAACATGCTTTACCTTCTTTACCTTAAAAATATAATAATATTGATGATTTGTATAATTAATTCAGAGTATATCAAAATCATCAAATAGTTGCGTTGTATCGGTAGCGGAGTTGCGTTGTATCGGTAGCGTTAAGAAAAATAAAAATCCTATGGTAATCTCCCCTCAGAACCGTAGTGATTTAAGGTAGAATTTTCTATAAAGGAAATTCAATGCGTAAATCAAGATATACCGATAGTCAAATTTTAGCGATTCTTAAGCAGGCAGAGGCCGGTACGCCGCTGCCTGCGCTTTGTCGTGAGCACGGCATGAGCAGCGCCACCTTCTATAAATGGCGTGCCAAATATGGTGGCATGGACACCTCCATGATTGCCCGTCTTAAGGAGCTTGAGGCGGAGAATAAACGCCTCAAGAAGATGTATGCCGAAGAACGCCTGAAGGCAGAAATCATCAAAGAGGCGATGGAAAAAAAGTGGTAGCGCCATCTCGGCGTAAAGAGATGGCGCAAAAGGCTGTCCAGTATCGTGGTGTCAGCATCCGCTTAGCTTGCCAAGCCTTCGGCATCAGTCAACGTTGCTACTATTACCAAGCCAAAGGGCGTGAGGAGAATGAGCTCATCGCCGATTGGCTGTTAAAACTAGCTGCTGAGCAGAAGACGTGGGGCTTTGGTCTTTGCTTTCTCTATCTTCGCAACGTTAAGGGTTTCAAATGGAATCACAAGCGAGTCCATCGCATCTATCGGGAGTTGCAACTCAACCTGCGCATCAAGCCGCGCCGTCGCATAAAACGAGATCGTCCGGACACTTTAGGAACAGCCACAGGCATTAACCAAGTCTGGTCGATTGACTTTATGCACGATACACTCTCT
>NZ_KV792875.1:0-11640 GCF_001808335.1 Oligella sp. HMSC05A10
AGGAAGTTTGAGGGGTTATTGCAAAGGTCTCACCCCATTTTTAGCAGCAGTCGACAATGGTTATCCTACCAACATCGCTGTAGTTAAAGCACCCCCGATTCAGCCTCTTTAATGTATCGCTATGATTTGGCTGTCAGTATATCGCAGACGTATTAGTTATTTTCCTTTATAGGAAACAATACCTTGATGGCTATGGTTTTGAAAGAGGGCTACCCAAAGGGCTTGCATACACTTGACGTCTGTAATAAACAATAGCCCAATTATACGTTTGCCGTACCGTTTTGTCGAAATGATAAGCAAATGCTTATGCTAAGCTAAAAACGCTTTCTGAAATCTAAAAACACTCTCGCTTTATCATACTGATAAAATAAGTTATTACTTTTAACATGTTGATAAGCTACACTAACTCTAGGCGTAAAGCCTTTCCAATGGATATCTCTATGCCATACAGACAAGAGGGCTCCATACTCATCATTTTTTTGCTTGATATTAAAGAAAAAATGCTTATCTTTATACTTTCGCTTAGCATAGCTTAGTTGCAAATACGTTGATACACCCCAATTATAATCTTGATTCCAACCTAAACGTACATTCGCTAAATCATACGCACTGCCCTTTTCTTCTGCATTACGTCGATAAGCATCAAAACCCAAGGTCCAAAACTGTGTGCTTGAGGGCACATAGGACAAACTAAGCGAGGATGTTAAATTGTTTCCTGTAAGATATTGGTTACGCTGGTATTTCTCATGACCTAAAGATAAATAAGATGACACCCTCCATTTTGGGCTTAACCATGCTGAAGCTTGTGCTTGCGCGCCCCACTCCTCAGAAAAAGATCGTAGAGCATGTGAATTGCGATTACCTCCTGCATACCAATTTTTCTTCATATATGGCCCAAATCGTATATCGTAGGTTCCATCACGATATCCTAGACTTAAGCCTAATTCAGCAGATAACTCGTTATATTTTTTATTATCAAAAAAATACTTACCTGTAGCATCTGCCTCCAGTAATGCATAATACTGTTTAGCTAATATCCATTGTTTACTTGTTGTTAGGCGATAAAATATCCCAGATGCTTTTTCCGGCTCATAGGCTTTAAATCTTCCTATATATGTCCCTGCTTTTGGCGCATTATTTACATTATTATCCTTAAAATACGATGCTCCAAGTTGAAATGACCAGTCTGACCTATGGCGAATAGCTTCCAAATATCGATCAATTAATGCTGTAACATTTTTATTCTCATTATCTGCTTTAATTCTCTCAAACTGATCCTGTGCCGCCTCATTCTCATAGTTATTAAATAAGCTTATTGCCATCTGCAATCGGATAATCTGATGCTCAGGATACTTGGCGTTAAGAGCACGGTATAGCTTCACAGCTTGTGAATAATTTCCCTGAGATTGGGCAACAACAGCGCTTGCCCAATCATTTAGGGAACTCTCTGCTTCACTTATTGTATGAAGCGTTTTTAAATAGTTCTGATATACGGGTAAGACAAGCGCTACTATTTTACTGTCATTACGCTGCAAAGCTTCACCCAACAGTCTTTTCATCAACTCAGGTTGCTTTAACAATTCATCTAAAGACAATGACACATTAATATTTTGTTGCTGCGATGGCTGATTATTAAAATTAGGCTTTTGAAACTTATCATTCGTTTGCAGTTCAGTTTGAAAATCAGGCTCAAATATTGTATTAGGAGATAATGAGATAGTTTCTTCTGCCAACGCACCATGAGCTAGGCTGCCCAAAAGCAAAACCAATGCAAATTTAATTTTCATATTCACGACTTAGATTTTCTATAATTTTTAATATTAAAATTCAGCGGTATATTCAGCGTTAGCATGGACTTACCTCCCAAAATATCGATTGGTGGAGCAGGTAAAGGGGATTTACGCTGAATCATATTAACCGCATGCTGATCTAAAATTGCATGGCCACTACTTTTCTGTACCGTTACGGATTGCACATAGCCTTGGGCATTAATAATGATTTTTACTTTCACTATACCCTCTTGATTATTGACTAATGCGCTACTGGGATAGCCTTGATTACGTGCAAGATAACCTAAAACCCTCGCCTTCCAATTAGCATCACTCCCCTTTGCTTGACTACGACTGTCATATGGTGCCGCTATTCGATTAGAGCTACCTTCAGATGCTGCCGTACTTTGTGCCACGGCAGCTGAGTTAATTTGTGACTCTGATGGATTCTGCTCTTGCTGCTGACTAGGAGAAACTTTTTTTGCTACGGTTTGTTGCTTAATTGCGGGCTTAGGTTGTGGTTTGGGCTTGGGCTTTTTTTTCTTCTTTTGTGCAACCTCTATCTCTGCCTTCTGAGGAGTGGGCGGTGGTTCAATTTCTAAAATTTCCTCCACTGCACTACTGTCATCCTGTTGACTTTCAGCACTCGCTTGACTTGCTACCGAGGCAACCTGAGGTGGTCCAACAGGTAAATCATGCAAGGTCATAATTGACTCAATGTTCTCAGAGAACTCTAGCATCACAGCAGATGACAAATCCATCTCTGATGCTGGTACAGATTTAGCGGAAAAGTACATCAACAAGCCAATATGCAAGGCTGCCATTAGCACAAAAGAACTATACCAAGTACAAAACTGCCATACTTTATTCTTTTGATTTTGCATCTAATTTGCCCCTGTTTTACCAACTAAGCCAATTTTTAAATAAGCGGCATCTCTTAAAGCATTCATTACCAACATAACTTGTTCGTAAGGTACTGTTTTATCTACTCTTAAAAAAACAACAGCTTCTTTATTGGCTTGAGTTCGATAATCCAACACTTGCTCTAACTCACTCAGTTGCACTGCTGTACTTCCTAAATAGAGTTCATTGTGCTCATTAAGCGATAAGACTATCGGCTCCTCTGGTGTTGATTTAACTTCATCATTCACAGTAGGTAAGTTTAGAGGTATAGTCGCTGTAGCAATAGGTACTACCACCATAAAAATTATCAATAAAACTAACATTACATCAATGAATGGCGTAACATTAATTTCACTCATCTCGCCCATCTCTGCCTCTGGCGAAAAGTTATTAGATAAATGCAATTTTTACTCCTGTAATAATAACGTTCTCTCACGTTTAAATAATAAAAATGCACTACCTAGTAAATGAGAAACTTCTACTTGAAAAACATTGAGTTTTCGTTGGAAAAAGTTATACATAATAACAGCAGGAATAGCTGCTACTAGACCTAAAGCGGTAGCAAATAATGCCTCTGCAATACCTGGCGCAACAACCAATAAACTAGTCGTTTTGGATTGAGTAATTCCAATAAAGCTATTCATAATCCCCCAGACAGTACCAAAGAGACCAATAAATGGCGCCACTGCGCCTATAGTTGCTAATGCTCCTACCCCTACACGCACCTTTTGTAACTGCTGTTGGCCCACTCTATGCAAGCGATACTCCACGCGATTATTTAAATCATGGTCTTGCGCAAGCATTGACAATGACTCCGTTAACTCTTTTTTGGAAGACAAAGTAACTTCTTGACGCAACTCCTGCAAAATAGTTTTTGCTAGTAGTGACGTATTCTTTTGTTGTTGGACTTGACTCAAAGTACTAAGATCAGACCATTGTCTATAGATGCCACGTACTTTTTTCTTTACGATCGCTATATGAATGGCTTTATGCAGACAAATCGTCCAAGTAATTACCGAACATAACAGCAATATCCATATCACTACCTTAACCACCTTATCTGCCGCATAATACATTCCAATTGGCGTCATGTCATGCTGAGCCTCTATTACTGCCATAGGAGTTTCAACCTGCGCTAAGCCAATAGCGGGCAAAGAAAGTAAAGCGATTATTGTTAATAATTGTTTAAAAAACATCATTTAAAATGGGGCAGCAACCCAGACAGCTACCACCCCTTTTCTCCCTATAAATAAGATTTATTGACGAGTAGCACCAAAGCTTAGGCGCTCATCACCACCACCAATCTGACCGACAACTTCTTCAGCATTTGGCCCGGCAAAAAAACCACCAAATTGACCATTAGCCACGGTAACTTCCTTAACACCATCATGAACAACAACCTGCTCTAGATCAGCCACAGACCAGCCATACTCACTTTGACGTTTTGGCAGTCCACCAAATCCGACATATCCATTACCTAGTTCACGAATTTTTGTAGGTTTAAGAATTAAATCGACCTTATTAAGCTCTTTTCCTCGTGGTGTTATGTTCCCATCATCATCTTTATACCGCCAGTTCGATGATAGGAAATTATCAAAGCGTTCTTCACCTTTAACGACACCGCTAATTAAG
Organism: Oligella sp. HMSC05A10; assembly: GCF_001808335.1. Lineage (NCBI taxonomy): Bacteria > Pseudomonadati > Pseudomonadota > Betaproteobacteria > Burkholderiales > Alcaligenaceae > Oligella > Oligella sp. HMSC05A10. Next base: position 4,305 of record NZ_KV792875.1, read on the forward strand.
CGCTCTGCAAAATCAACATCAAGATGGATATTAGCAACTGCTTCTTTCTTTGGAGTCTCTCCGTTAGGTCCATCCAGATAACCTAAAACCTTTCCTTGATATTGAGCCTTACCTGTTTGTGCATTAAACTGATCTACCGTAGTTGGATTCGCTACATAGAAAGATAAAGCTTCTACCCTATAATCAGGATTTCCATAACTAAAATGGTTTTCTGGCATAAAGAGACCATAGCTAGAATATTCTTGGTTAACAAATTGATACTTACCAAGTACTGCGCCATTGTCATCTGTCAATGTGACTGTATTCACCTTAGTAGGATCCACCACGTTGCTATTTATAAGGACATTACCCGCCGCTTCATACTCTTTTAATAAGCTCGCAGCGTTAGCATCTGCACTCGCTTTAAACTGATGTGGACCATTCATATAAGTAGCGACTACAGTCGAATCGGCTGAATCAGTTGGAATAATTGGGTCAAACATATCCCCACCTTTATGAGAGGGAACATAGTTTACCTTACGCCAAGCTAACTTCTCTGCTGTATTATCAACAGGCTCCTCGTTAGTTGGGTCTTCTTTAGGATGCCCTGCATCAGGTGAATCCATTTCAGGTGAATCCATTTCAGGTGAGTCTGCCTTAGGTGACTCCGTCTCAGGTGAGTCTGCCTTAGGTGAGTCTGCCTTAGGTGAATCTGCCTTAGGTGAATCTGCCTTAGGTGAATCTGCCTTAGGTGACTCCTCTTGAGTTGCTGAGCCTGGGTTGTTTGGTGTTGCTGCTGAGTCTGCTTGATTAAATGATGATCCTGAAGACGAGCATCCAACTATGCCTAGCGTAGATAGCAATACAAGTGCTAAGGTTTTTTTACGCATTTTTTCTCCTAGTATTTAATAGAAGTTGTAATTGAAAAAACGAATGTTTGCGCTTAATTGATAAGCGCTTCCACTTATTGAGTTTGTATTAAGATACAAATAAACTTCTCCTACTTAATAATCCTAAATATGAATAACAAACTAAACCTAGCACTAACAACAATAATGATGGTGAGGATTAGTACGCATTTTTTTCACTTTACATTCAATGCACTTTGCTAATCAGAAACGAATTTCTGCGCCTAATTGATAAGTGCGACCTCTTGCTGTATTTGTATAGCGATAGGTATAACCCTCTCCTGCTTGTGATGCTGTAGAGTTCAAAGCATTTAATGCATCAACGTAATTTCTATTAGTTAGATTTTGGATGGATGCTTTGATAAGAATATGCTTATTTACTCTATAGTTTGCAAAAACATCAACTAGCATGGGAATATGAGGAATCTCTTCTAGCACATCCTGCTCATCAATGTCTGAGGCAGCTGGTAACATACGTTTACTCTTACCGGTGTACTTTAAGATTGCACCAAGAGTTAAGTCCTCATCTAAGAATCTACCACCAACTGTCAAACTCCCCACGTGGCGAGGAAGCTCGGTTACCGCGACAGTACCAAAACCAACGCCAGTCTTAGACGTTGCATCTACTGGAAAGGATGACTTTTGATAACTATATGATAAGGTCGTAAAAAATTGACTAGCATCATAGTTAAGGTCAAATTCAATCCCTCTTTGTTTTACTGGATGAGGGAAGTTGTTATAAATTTGAGCATGGAATCCTGGATTGATATCACCAATATTGCCATCCGTGATGCCTGAAGTTAAGTCACCATTATTTAATAAATAAAATGATTGGCTATGAATATAATTATTAATTCGTGAGGTATAACCCACTAATTTCATGCCTAAAAAATCATTGTCCCTAAAAACATGCTCTTTAGTCGTATTAAAACCTATCTGAACTACTTTTGATTTCTCTGGCTTAAGAAATGGATTCATAGAACCAGAGCCTTCATTATTAAAAAAGACTTCTTGTGTATTAGGTACACGTGTGTTTTGAGAGTAACTGACAAACGGCTTAAACCAATCATTTACATCCATAGCCAACATAGTCGAGAAATTTAATGCTTTACTTTTCAGCTTCATATTAGCGGCATACGAAGGAAAACATGTAATCGCACTTAACTCGCTACTGCAGGCAGGCTTAAATCCCTTAACCGTACCATGCGTATAAGTAAGATTTGTGTTTAAATTAAAGATGCCTCTCTTTAAGTCAGTGGTTAGATAAGCGCTTTTGAGCTCTTGCTTGCCACTTGGAGAGAATGGCGTATATTCAAAGTTATCGTGATTAACGGCGATAGCTTTACGCTCATACTTATTACTTAAATAACTCGCTCCATAAGTAAAAGCAACTTCATTGCTATACCAATTAAATTGCGAGGTATTATTAACATCTAAGTAAGTAGAGGTATTGCTTGTCTTTGCTTTCTCCAGCAACCATACAGTAGCATCATCATGAAAGTCTTGCCTATTACGTGTATAGGCAGCTAGCACTTTTAAATCTATCCACGGTGAATTTGGGTTGAGTTGATAACCTAAGCTATATGATTGACGCTGTGTATCACGTCCACCAACATCATTTCTGTACTCTGAACCAGACAGTATCAGGCTATTATATTCATTAGGTTTAAATTCAAACTTGCTTAACCATGACCGTGGCGACTGTTCGAGACGCTTAGCAAAGTCATTTTTATTAAATGAGTTTCCATCCCCATCTTTGTAATTGGACGTAATATGGCTACCACTATAGCCAAAGATTGCACCTACACTACCATTGTCATTAAAATAATACTTACCACCAAGAGTTACCATTCCACTACGGCCCAAGCCATTAGAGCCAATAGATGATTTAGATAAAAGTCCAAAATGATTTCCTTCTTGCACTACATCATCAACACCAATGGTTCTTAAATTGGCTGATCCAGCCAAAGCGTTCACTCCATGTGAACCACTCGCATAGCCCCTATTAATATCCACACCAACCAGAAAACTTTGGTCAACCATAGCACCAAACTGACTACTAGGTCCGTAACCATCACCCTCTTCACTATGATAACGATTTGATGAGTTCGATGAAGTACCATAAAATGTTTGTGGCACACCATCAATCATCGTATTAACTCGACCAAATCCACTCACTCCGCGGATATTAATATTTACTGTACCTTGAGTTGGATCTATATTTGTATAAGTCCCTGGCAAAGCACGAACCACACTATCCAAGTTCTCTAAACGCTTATTCTCACCGACGGAACTTACCGCTCCAGCCGTATAAAAGCCTTTACGCTGTTGAGTAACTTTTTCACCCGTAATTTCTAATTCATCAAAATCTATGCTTTCTTGTGCTAAAGCCGGCGTTGAAAAAAAAACCATCATTAACAAACTGGACAAGATTTTATTTAGCTTCAAATCCATCTTTTCCCTACTTTCCAAAAGACCACTCTTTATTTTCTTGTAAACTTAAAATAAACTGATAACTCAATAAATTTCTATTAACACGCCCCATAGGACCAGCTGCATGCCCACCCTCAATTTCAGTAAATAGCAATAACGGAGCACTGGCTTTTTGCATATCTCGTGCTTTGAATAAAAACTTCAGCGCATGCCAATAAGGCGTTCTTTGATCATGCATTGCGGCGATTAATAGCATTGCCGGGTATTGAGCCTCTTTTAACTGTTGATAAGGACTATACTTGGTAACATAGTCTTTGTTTTGTTTATTACGCTCAGTAATCCACTCATCACTATCTTCAGTACTTTGCTCAAAAACGCTTTCTACCACATCCAAAAACGGAACTTGTAAAACAACGCCTTTAAACAAATCAGGTTGTGCATTCACACTAGCTGCAACAACTAATGCCCCTGCACTCTCTGCTATGGCAAAGCTACTATCAAATAGTTGATATTGTTTTTTTAACTCAAAAGCAACATCAACAAAATCATTAATGCTATTTTGTTTTTGTAGTGCTCGTCCAGACTCATGCCATTGATGCCCAAGCTCCCCGCCACCGCGAACATGCACAAGAATATAAGCAAACCCTCGATCTAACATACTGCGCACCGTGGTACCATACGTAGCAGACAGACTATGCCCATACGCCCCATAGACAGTAAACAATAAAGCTTGAATTGGCTTTTTGGGCAACACAATCGTTACCGGCACTTTTGTGCCATCTCTAACTTGGATATGCCGATATAAGATCTGGTAATGACCATCCTTAACCACATCTAAATCAAGCCATTTTTGTGTCAGCAAGTTATATTTCAACAAGGTTTTAGGTGTAGTTATTGATGTATACCCAAGATTTATCACATCCTCAGCACTACCTCTTTCTACCCACACCATATAATTCTGCTCAGCAAACTGGATAGTTTTTATATGCTGCGCATCTTTTTTATGCCAATACTTTAGACTTGCAACCCCAGCCCGTCGAGTTCGAACAACCACCCAGTCTTTTAAAACCACAAAAGTCTCAAAGTCGTCTAATTGAGATGGTGTAATATCCTCCCAAGGCACATCTAATGCTTGAGTGAAATACAAATGCGCTCCTTCAGAGCTTAAAACTCTTGCATAGAAACCATCCTCTGCATGGTCCACAAAAAACTCCTGTGGTTCAGCAAAATCAATATGTTGTAGCTGCGGATTACTTATTGACAAATCCCACAGCATTGTTTTCCGCGAATTGTGACTTAATTCGTCAGCAATTAAATATTGACCTGATGTACTTGTAGAAAACAAAATTTCTTTAGAGCTCTGGTAAATAAGATGCGGCTGTTGTTTAGCGGTATCATAAAAATACAACTCACTACCCGACAAATGATTGCGGCTCTGTGCATAGTAAAAACCCTGGTTGTCGGTACGCCATGCAACAACACTTGCCACATCATCTATTTGCACCTGTTTTGTCTTAGTTGTCACATCCCATAAAGTAAGACCGTATTGCTCGCCACCTACCCTATCTTCTAACAAGAGAAGTTGTTGTTGATTAGGACTTATGACTGGAGATAATACGTGGTAGTAGCCGCCCCCTACCTCAGGGCTTAACAATGTTTCCCATTTACCTGTCGCGTCCAAACGCTCCAAAACCAGTTGACGGCCTTTATAGAACTGTCTATAGCTTGTTTTGCCAATTTGCCACTCCTGCATAAATGGTCGCTGCACATTGCGACGCGCCATAAACTCTTGAGATAACTCTTCCCTCACTTGCTGAGTATTTTCCAAAAAGGTGTCGACTTTTTGGTTTTCTTCTACCAAAATATTTTGAATAGTTGAGCCATATTGACTCATATCGGCTAACCAAGCATAAGGGTCTGTTTCTGCTTTTACATAGGAAAACACAGAAGCACCCATAGACATCATCAATGCTATAAGAACTACACAACGCATATTAGTTTATTACCCAAACATAATCGCTATGATCTAAATCTTCCGCATCCAATGAGTCAGCAATGATGACCACAACAAAATCTTGTTCGCCATACTCTTGTAAATGCATGGGTACACCAATATCTTTACGCACATGTATATTACCGGCCTTCAGCACCACAGAACCCTCACTCTTAACCATCGTTTCTGCCATACGACGATCTTTAAATTGCTGTACTTGCACTAAAGCCTTTAGAACTTCTGGTGACATTGCGTGATGTTGCGCAATCAATGAGGCCAACTTTTGTTGTATGTCTTCCGTCGTTGAAACTTGCCCTTGTAGTGGTTCTGCGCCCTGCTTAATAATATGAATTTCAGCCTGACTTAAATTGCCACCTTTAATATCTAATGCACTATTTGCCAAAAAAGTCATTACATGTTGATACATGGCCCAATCCCACTCTGGCGACCATCTCAATAAATTAGCTAACTCAGTTGACGAAATAGAAGATGATTGACGCACCCTCTGCTGCCCAGCTGTAATTGCGTTTTGCTCAGCTGTGGGCAACATCTCAACAACCACTGTCTTAACCGGTGACTGGAGCTCAACTAATTGCTCCAAAAGAAATAGGTGCGCCTGATGGTGTTTGGACTCAGTATGCTTCTCACCTAACAAAATAAACTGATGATTACTGAGTTGCTGTACTAGCTCTGCTGCTGTGATTTGTCGTTTAGTATGCGCATCATAGATACGACTTTGTTCTATTTGCAATTGTGACGCACACGCCTGCAATACCGTAACTAAAACAACCAAACCCAGCGATTTAAAAAAGCGTAACATCTGAACTTCCTTAATATGGAATACGCATCACAATGATAGTGATAATGATAACGAGTTGCAATAATAAATGTTTTAAAAAGAAAATGCAATACTTTTGTAATAATTATTTGCTATAGAGACCAGCTGTACTAATAGAGCATGCCCGCTTTATTAAATTTAGCATCTGACAAAATGCCGCCTGAGCGGAAAAATAACCTCACACGCAAGCATCAAGTAATTCGAAGTAGAATTTTCTATAGAGCTTAATTAGCGAGCAGAACAACTTATATTTTTTAAACCTGAATGTTTCGCACTTAGATAGAAGTCGGTCCACCTGCCGTTTACAGCAGGTACTACCACACACCTTTTACAAATAGCATTCAGACTATGATGCTCTGTATACTGACATGACCTCCAGTCATAAAATGCTAGAGATAAAGACTAAATCTTATTGAGGGAGATACTGAAAATAGACAGCCGCCAATATAAAACTATCAAATAATATACTTAACAAACTGTTTAATGGTTTAGGCCTAATATTATCCAATCAATACTACCCCCCCTATGTCACACTAGTTGTCCGATCATTTAATTTTAATGGCTGCACAAAAACATCAAGTAAACCACTGGTCACATCAAAACCACATGCCTCAAATTCCAGTACTGGCCTAATAACATACACCCTTTTAACTGCTAGCTCTTTAAATTTTTTAAGAAATAATGCCGACAAGATATTAGACTTAATGGGATTGCTACAGTCAATCAATTTTTTACATCTTTTTTTAACAAAATAAAATGCTCTACTAAACGGATCATGAGTTCTTTTTGCTCAGCTAAGCTTTCTGCAACTAATAAAGCCAATGCAACCAACGCATTATCGTTAACTAACTGCTCCACTGGTTTGTCTAATAAATGTTGATTAATCCGTAAATACCACAAGAACAAAATTCAAAGTTTTTGTAGTAAACATTTCAACAGCAATAAAGTAACCGCTCAAAACAACACAAAATCTCAAAAAGAAACTATCGCTCAAGCCATCACAGAGATCCCTAGTGAACCCCCTGCAACTACTTCTAAATCTGTCGAGGCTGAAGTATCGGAAGATACTGATGAAGTACCACCCCACAAAAGGCTACCGTCATGGGCGAACATCCCAGGTGTCAAAAGTATTGACGATTTAATTTAATTATTACCTGCTCAAAACTTCACCAATACAAATTTACT
>NZ_KV792876.1:0-1064 GCF_001808335.1 Oligella sp. HMSC05A10
AAATCAAGTTACACAAAATACCTTACACCCTCTTCAAACATCATGCATCCTGATTCTTTTATGGCCACAGTTCATATTTGAGTTTGTTAATAACCGCATCAAGTTTCTGCATAGACGCTTCGTCCATCGCATTAATGCCTCTGTCATAAGCCCAAAAGATTGCAGCTACTTCTTCTGCTGTTATTTCTATTGTTACCTCAGTGTCTCTTGCAATATGTGAGTAGTCAGGTTTGTCAAACATGAACTGTTGATCTCCATAAAAAAACCGCCTAGTATTTAAACCGGCGGTTTTGATTCGTATAAAGATAAAGCTGCTATCGTTCTATATCTTGTTCAGGCTCACTTTTCTTTTGTTCAAAGGTTTTTTTACTAATTTCATTCCCCTCAACAAGTTGGCTGACGCCCGCATATCTAGCTTCAATAATTCTAGTTCTGAGCTGGTCAAAAGTCTTGGCCGCTCGTAAATGTCCTGCTTCTGCTTGTGTGAGCTTTTCAATTCCATATCCAAACTCCTTCTTCCAAAATTGATTAATTTCTTCACTGTGTTTATTAATAATATCATTATACATTGATTGTTTAATAGGTAACTCAAGTGAACCAACATGCGCAGTCATTACCATTGCCCCAACAACTTTAGCACCTCGATTTTTAAGATATCCATGTAGTGAGGCAATTGTTCCCCCCCATAGTTAATGTGTCATCAACAATAAAATATTCTTTTGAGTTATCTACAAATCCTTCAAAAGTTGGATTAAAAGCTAGCCTATAGTCTGCGCCTTTACCAGTTCTTCCAATTTTTTCTTTTTGAACAATATTATCCACAAATGGCAATTCTAAATATTCACTTAAAAACTTTGCTGTAACAAGAGGAATTTTATTATTCCCTGCAACCTCTTTTGCTAAAACTGGCACTAAGATAACATCAGAACATTTCTTTAATAACTTGAAGCACTCCTCTACCGTCTCTTGTTTTAACGTTTTTGAGATCAAACTAATGGCTGCTTCAGTATCACCACTTTTTGCACCTAAATATGATCCTAGTCAGAAAAGTAGACAAACACTCC
>NZ_KV792877.1:0-1662 GCF_001808335.1 Oligella sp. HMSC05A10
TCCCCCTATGTCACACTAGTTGTCCGATCATTTAATTTTTACTTTTAACCCATTTAGGGTGGCGGATAGGATCTTATAATGGCAGTTCATAATCTTGAGTTTAAAGAACAACTCATCCGAAAATCATTGCCTCCTCATAATCAACGTATGGCAGACTTGAGCCATGAAAGTGGTCTTCATGTGAATACCTTGTACAAGTGGAAAAGGCAGTTAATTGCACAAGGAGTCATCGTGTCCGCGAAGAAAACGCACACCGGTAAGTGGTCCAGTAAAGCCAAGTTGACTGCACTCATGCAGACAGCCGCCATGAATGAAATTGAACGCGCTGCTTATTGTCGCGAGCACGGTTTGTATCCGGAGCAGCTAGCTGCTTGGCAAGCCGCCTTTGAGGAAATAGACTTAGACGAGGTGCCGGTCAGTAAAGAGACCTTGGCGGCAGAGCGCCGTAAAACACAGCAATTGGAACGCGAACTACGACGTAAGGAGAAGGCCTTGGCTGAAACAGCCGCCTTATTGACCTTATCAAAAAAAGCCCGGGCTATCTGGGGGGACAACGAGGAAAATTAATTCCTGCTGAGACCAAACAGATAGCCGTTACACTAGTCAATGAAGCGGTACAGTCCGGTGCCCGACGTCAACCTGCCTGCGACATCCTTGGGATTAGTTGCCGTAATTTACGACGTTGGGAGCAGGCTGAGGACTTGCATGATAAACGTCAGCAACCGGCGAAACGCAGCTATTCGCACGCCCTGACAAAAGCGGAGAAAGCATTGATGATTACGACGTGTAATCAGCCGGAGTACAGGCATTTGCCGCCTTCTCAGATCGTGCCGAAGTTAGCTGATAAGGGTATTTATATTGCCTCTGAGTCAAGCTTTTACCGAGTACTTAAAGAGTACAATCAACTGGCACACCGTGGTAAGGCGCAAGCGCCTCGCAAGGTCGTAAAACCGACGGCGTGGGTAGCTCAGGCACCGAATCAGGTATGGACCTGGGATATTACTTACTTAAAATCGACGGTGAAAGGTCAGTTCTATCGCCTTTACATGATTGTTGATATCTATAGTCGTCTGATTGTTGGTTGGGAGGTGCATCTGGAAGAGAGTGCAAAGCATGCAGCTCAGTTGATTCGTCGCGCCTGCGTGAAACACAAAGTGCAGCGAGAAACGCTCGTACTGCATTCCGACAACGGCAGTCCGATGAAGGGTGCCACGATGCTAGCTACCTTGCAGCAGCTAGGCGTGATGCCGTCCTTTAGTCGTCCGGCGACGAGCAATGACAACCCGTATTCTGAGTCTTTATTTAAGACCCTTAAGTACATGCCTCACTACCCTAATAAGCCCTTTGCCGACATCACAGAAGCCCGTCAATGGGCGCAAGACTTTACCACCTGGTACAACACACAGCATTGCCATAGCGGCATTCGCTATGTGACGCCACAGGCGCGTCACCAAGGGCAAGACCGAGAGATCTTGGCAAAGCGTGCGCAGGTCTATGAGGCAGCAAAACAGGCAAAGTCTGAACGCTGGAAAGGACGCACAACACGCAATTGGGAACCGGTGGCAGAGGTGTACCTCAACCCATCAGAGAATCAGCTAACTCAACGTCAAACCGTGAACTTAGCGGCATGAAATATCGGACAACTCGCTTGACAAATACCGG
>NZ_KV792878.1:0-1004 GCF_001808335.1 Oligella sp. HMSC05A10
TAAAGGAAGTTACACAAAATTATTTACAGGCTCCTCAATGGAGATTTCATTACACAACACTTCAAAAAAGGTATATAGCACCTACAAAATTTGTTGATACTGTCTTTGATTGTTGGGATAACCCCGCCGTCCATCCTTTCTGGTACACAACTGAACTATTCAGACACACATTATGTATATTAATAGATGACATGATGGAAGACGATCTAGACGTTGAGTTTTGGAACTGTTATTTAAAAGACGATTTGGATGGTCTAATCAATATATGCAAAGCCTTGCTGGAAAAAGCTCTATATATTTACGACAAAAGAGCATGTGAAGTCGTCACTGCAGGGCTAAGCTACGCGATAGATAACCCTGATATTTTCACTCTAATATCAGCTAAAGGTAAAAGCGCATATAAAAAACAGACGCCGAATATTATAGCTTTTTCTAGCTTATTAACTGCCACGCATAGGTTTTGCAAAGAGTATGGCGTATCAGTTTCTGAGCTTATTCATGAACAGAGCGATGAATTCAAAGGATCGATGCGGGAGTATCACCGCATGTTTTTTGGTGTCGATTTTGAAGAAGATAAATTCGGTGGTATCCCTCAATTTAAAGAGGTCGAATACGACTTGGGAGAATTCAAATTAGAATCTTCAAAAATATCGTATGGATTACAAGTAGCTGATCTTTTCCTATGGCTAATTCAAAGAGATGTTAAAAATAATAGCCTTGAAGAAACCAAGGCTAAGATATTAGACAACTCTGATGATTTCGTTATTTCAAGATCAATGTCTTTAGCAATTATCCAAGCTAGGCACTATCAATTAATGCAGCAAGAACTAACGCCTGAGATGATAAAAGCAGGCAAAGAGCTAAATAAAAAAATTAAAGCCAACCAAAAAGCAGCAATGGATAAGTGAATATAACAAGCGCATATTGGCGGACTAGTTTTTTGCTGCGCTCCAAACCAGCCGCAAATGCGGGCGTTAGCCAGATGGAAATACTGTAATGAAAGA
>NZ_KV792879.1:0-15008 GCF_001808335.1 Oligella sp. HMSC05A10
GGATGAGGTGCAAACCTCACCCTACTCGATTGTGCGCTAACTAAGAGTAATTATGGCTGTTTTAGACGCATCGTTAGCTTTGTTGCGATTAGCTATTGCCTCCACAAATAAAACTATACAAAACATATCGATATTTTTCTACATACTTACTTCACAGTTTACGCAACTGGCGCTTCGGATACTTATAGCTTATTAGCCAGCGATGCCATGCCTAATTACTGACTTATACGTGAAGACTGTGTATTTAGGTGGGATTTGAGGCGGGTTGTGCCTTTAGGATAAATGAAAGCGATAGGACTGCTAAACAATCGCTATCGCTAGTCTTGGGTGAGTAGGGTGAGGCCGAAACCTCACCCTACTCGATGTTGCCTAAAGAGGGAGGCATTTTTAATAGCACTGCTTCTCCGCTACCAGTGCCATTAAACGATTAGTAAGTCCCCTGTAAACGCAACCAGAATTGGCGACCTGGTTCGTTGATTTGTTGACCTACAATTGGGTTATAATCGGCAATATCGGCTGAGCTACGATTAATAAACTCACGATACGTGCGATTAAATATATTGTCGACCCCACCACTTAAACTGAAGTTTTTCGTTAACTGATAGGATACGTTTGCTGAAAACACAGTAAAGCCGGACGATGGTCCGTTATCGGTACCAACAATATTACCTTGGCCTTTGGCGTAGCGATTTTGTCGAGCGACATTACGCATCAAGAAATTCGCCGATACGCTGCCGTTGTCATAGCCAATATAGCTATTGGCCTCTAATGGTGGTGTTTGCGCTAAGGCATGTTTATCGCTACGGTTTTGACCATGTGTGTAAGCGATTGAAGTTCCGATATGCCAATTTGCTACGAACTCATAATTTATATCACCCTCAAAACCGTAACGACGCGCTCTAATATTGCGTGCTTTGTCGGCATCAATCAGAATAAAATTCTCTAGTTGACTGGCAAACACGGTTAAGGACGCCTCTACCTTGTGACTGCGATAAATCAACCCTAAATCAATTTCGTGGTTAGTTTCAGGCTTGATAAACCAGCCATTAAGCTTATCACGCTCCCAAAAGTCTGGTGCCCGTTGAGCAATACCGTAACCCGCATAGAAAGTGAAGTTATTAATATCATGCTCATAGCGTAAGAAACCGGCACCCATATGGTAGGTTTTTTTCATGAGATCTGGATGGCTGTGTTTAAGTGCAACCCCTTTGCCCATCTCACCAAAATAGCGACCGGTGATACGATCATAGCGTAAGCCTCCAACGAGGCGTTGCACGTCGTTAAGGCGCCATGTGGTCTCAGCAAATAAACCCCACTGATTAAACTTCTGATTCTCTTTGCGATCCGCTTGTTTATAACGTTCGGCCATGGCACGATTCATGCCACGACCCATGCGTCCACGGTGACGATCCCACATAAAATCCAGACCTAATTCAGTGGTGGTATTAGCAAGCTCGAGGGTTGCTTTTAGGCGTGCAGTTTGCGTGCGACGATCGGGGTTCATCGCCATAAACATGGGTGCCGTGTGGGTACGGTGACGGTAGTTATCCATCACATGATCTACATAGCTGTAGCCATAATTAAAGCTTAGTTCAGACAGCCACGAGGAAATATTGCGTTTTTCTGCTCTGAGGCTAAAGGCATCTCGATCAAAAATCGAACCATCCATACCGCGGTCACCATAAGCAGCCCAACCTCTGGAGTGTTGATAGCCAAACTCAATCACACTATCAGGATCGGGCGTGATACCCAAAGCAAATTGTTGGGAATGACGCTGATAGGCCGAGTGTACGCCGTTACCATCACCGTCTTTATAATCTCGGGAGGTGTTGCGTGTCGCGTTGGCGTGGATATACCCCCAAGGCATACCAGCCGTAACGGCGCCATAGCCATCAAAACGGTTAAAACTACCGACCGTGAGACTACCGTCAGCCTCAATGCCCGGCTCATCAAAATAGTATGGCTTACGATTAAACTGGACCGAACCGGCAATCTGACCAGGACCAGCCACAACGGTCTGAGGGCCTTTGGTCAAGATCACTTCATCATATGTTTGAGGAAAAATATAAGCCGTCGGTGGATCCATACGACCTGGGCAGCCACCAAAAAACTGACTATCATTAGAATAAATACCTAAACGTGAACCGCCTAAACCGCGAAACAGTGGCTCACCTGACATACCACCCTTACGAATTATGCCCATATTAGGAATGGCTTTTAATAAACCTGCACCATCGGTTGCAGGCATGGGTTGAAAGGCACTTTTTGGATTTAAACAGACTGTATTCGGTTCATGGGTCGGTGCAACCATCACTACCAAATCTTGTAATTGCTGGACATCGGGCTCCTTAACTCCCTGCGCCCAAGCTACGCTAGAAAAAGCATAGGCTAAAACCAAAACTAATGGCTTATGCGAATACATAATATCCCTCTATCATTTTCTTACAAATTAACAAAGGATTATGCGTTATCTTAGGTGCTTTGACCATGCGACAAATTGTCGCACTGCTGCTTTTATTTTTTTACTGGCCGCTTATTCAGCATACGCTGCAAGGTTCGGCGGTGCATACCAAGACTTCTCGCAGTGGCGGAGATATTACCGTTATGACTATCCAATGCGTATTGAATATGCTCCCATGTTATACGTTTTAGTGAGGGTGTTTCAAAACCCTCGGTGTCATTAGTTTCCTCTGCCAAAACCTCACCCTCCAAGGCCTGCAAAATGCTGTCTACATTCGCGGGCTTGGGTAAATAATTGGTTGCGCCCATTTTAATGGCATTAACTGCGGTGCTAATGCTGGCGTAGCCGGTCAGAATTAAGATCTTAGTCTGTGGGAAATGTGCTAAGAGCTCAGGTAATAACCTAAGACCGCTTTCCTGACCTAAGTTTAAATCTAAAATAATTCCCTCAAAAGGTCCACTCTGCTGCAACGCTTGCTCACCTGTTTGAGCCCAGCGTAGCTCCAGGCCTTGACGCCCAAAGCCCCTGATTAATAAGGAGGCAAAGGCATCATTATCATCAATTAATAGGTAGGGGTGTAAGGACATCAACTACGCTCCAAAGCTTTGCAACACCGTTAAGGGTAAAAGAATGGTGGCAATGACACCACCTTCACTGTGATTGCTTAATTCCAGACTACCGCCTAGTCGCGATAAGCTAGCATGCGCCAAACGCACGCCAAGACCTAAGCCAAAAGGTTTTTCAGACTCAACGATATTGAGTCCAGCTTGATTTAATTGCTGCTCACTTAAATGACCTTTACGGTTATAAATCGTGACGAGTAGTTCACTATCAGCATTAACTTGCGTATGCAACTCAACGCTTTGATCACCGGCATCGGCTGCGTTATTTAAAATATTGAAAAAAGCGTACCAGAAACTCTCGTGCAGTAAAACACGATAGTCTGCGGTATCATCATGGCCTCGCTGCCAAAGGCACTGCGCTTCTGGACGTAGATTGTGCCAGTGGCGTAAGCGCTCTTGCAGCTCCTGGTAGAGTAAAACTGCTTGTTCTTGAGGCGGTGTAAACTGCTTCAAACGTTCTAAGCTGGCCTTACTTTGCGCCAGTTGTGCAGCCATCAAAGCAACATCCTCTTTAGCTGAAGACGGTAAATTAGGGTGGCTATTGAGCTCTTCGTAGATGAGTTCTAGGTTATTCAAAGGGGTAGAAAGCTCATGCGCTAGCATCGCTGTTTGCATACCAGTCACTAACCAATACTCATTTTCCTGCTGTCGTTGATAGGCTTGTTGTAAATTTAGCTCGTGTCGACGTACGGTTTGGGCTAAATTGGAAATCCAACTCATCGCTAAAAAAGCGGACAATGAAAAGGTAATCCACATGCCAATGAGATGAAATAGCATGGAACTATCACCTTGCTCATCATGCGCGCCGTGCATAGTCATCGTGTGCTCAAAAATTGATAAAGGCCAGTAATGAAAAAAGAGCAATAAATAACACAATATCGCCGCTATGGTTAATCCTTGGGCAAAGCGTGGGCTACAAAACAAAGACGCATTAATGATGGGCAGAAAATACAAGACGGTAATTGGATTGGCTGCGCCACCGGTAAAATAAATCAGCTCACTCAGGAAGAAGACATCTAGCATCAGGCTAAATCGCATTAATTGTTCAAGCGAATAATGTCGCTGATAAGCGTAGAATAACAGCACGCTTACTACCGCCATGGACAGCGCAATCTGCAAAATGGCCAAAATAGGCAAATGCCATGGATTATCCCTAACTAAGCCATGGATAAGTAGCAACAAAAGCAAAAGACTTAGGACTAATCGCCCATAGGACATGAACTTTAAAAAGCGTGCCTGACTCGGCAGAGAGCGAATAAACCCATGATTTGCACGATGAGGCGATGTATGTTCGTTTAACATAACTTGATTACGACCGTCTAGCTTGATTGAAATTGTGGCCTATGGTCCTTGTGTCGGTATCGATATACTTAAAGACTGCATTGACTTCTCCTCCTATAAGACGTCAATGCAGGATTCAGTGAGGGCTTAGTTGTCTGCTGCTTTAGCGGCTGGGAGAATCTCAAATAAGACTTCTTTAGGACGACATAACCGCGTCCCAGCCTCAGTGACGACCACGGGGCGATTCATCAAAATAGGCTCTTTAACCATCCAATCAAGCAGCTCCTCATCGCTCCATTTTGCATTATCAAGATCATTTTCTTGGTAAAGACTTTCTTTTTGGCGCATAAAATCACGTATCGCAAGACCTGAATCAGCCACGAGTTTGGCTAATTGCTCTTTGCTTGGTGGTGTTTTTAAATACTCAATGACTTCAAGCTCCGCTGTGGTCGCATTAATCAGTGCTAAGACATTGCGTGAGGTGCCACAGCGTGGATTGTGGTAAATCGTGACTTTGCTCATAAAAATTCCTTACTAGTTAAATGACTCTATGTGATGCTAACACAGACAGTGGAATTTTATGCTGATCAGTTCGTTTTGTTATCCCCTTATCAGCCTCTATATTACTGCTATGCTAAGTTTAGTGAACAAGTACATAGGGATGCAGCTACCACTGATCATGACCGCAGCGCAACACAACTGAACAGGTGTACATGGGGCTTATCACGTGGAGTAAAGCGCTAAGTACTAGCTTAGCCCTTAAGCGAAAACTAAGTTAGCTGTAATGAGCCCTTACTGGCCATGAGTAGATCCACCACATCCGGTGCCGTGATAACTTCATACTCGGGCTGCACGTCATCTAGCTGAATCCCTTGATGAATAATGCATGATTTACAACCCACAATCTGTCCACCAAGCTCGATAAATTCCTGCATTAAAGTAGCTAAAGCGGCAAAGGGCTCACCAATGTGAATGCCATCGGCGCCGCCGGCTTTGGCATAGTGAGAGGCATCCCCCATTAAGATCACGGTGCAACTATGTCCCTTTTTAAGGGCAGCGAGTGACATGGTAAAAGCGATTGTGGCTTTATTCGGCTTATCGGGACCATCAAAAACAGTACTAACAAAATCCGTATTGCGCATTGTATTTCCTCACTAGAATCTTTTTACTTAAGTTGTATGGTGCGTTACTCAGACCTTGATTTAGAAGGCAAGCGTAGTCGCAAAGTCATTATAAAGGTGAATCGACGTTGTGCGTCAATGTAATGGCTGATATTTGATGCGGATGCGCTTTTCTCAAACCCTGTACACGCCACCTCCGTTCGTGTTGTTTGAAACTTAAAAAGCTGAAACGGGATTAGTTACTTTTGTGCAGTGAAATGTC
This sequence comes from Oligella sp. HMSC05A10, assembly GCF_001808335.1. Taxonomy (NCBI): domain Bacteria; kingdom Pseudomonadati; phylum Pseudomonadota; class Betaproteobacteria; order Burkholderiales; family Alcaligenaceae; genus Oligella; species Oligella sp. HMSC05A10. The sequence continues at coordinate 5,749 of NZ_KV792879.1, forward strand.
GTCTAAAATCAGGGCAATCTTATTTATCTGATGTGTAAAATAATTGTAAGAATGATATCAAAATATTAACAGCGAAGGCGATATTTGACCAGCTGGCTTCGCTTGACATGTATAGTTTGGGCAACAACGCTAAGGGCAATTTGCAATCTCAAGGTAAACTCTAGTTATGCGTAGCTTTGATTTAAGAGAGGATTGCTTATGTTCCAATCTTTATCCTCCACCCGATGTATTTAAGTAATGAAGCAGACCCTAGATTCACTGAGTTTTAAAAAATACCCTTCCACAACGGCATTGCAGTGCTTTGAGTCATCTGCTCGATATTTGAGTTTTACTAAGGCAGCACAGGAGCTGAATATGACACAAAGTGCGGTGAGTAAGCAGGTGTCGCAGCTGGAGGAAATGATCAATACACCACTGTTTTATCGAGCTGCACAACGTATTTTTTTAACACCTGCCGGTAAAAGGTACTACCTCGAGATTTTAGATGTTTTAAAGCATATTGAAGCGGCTACCATCTCCTTGATGTCAACCGCCGACAACGTAGAAACGCTAAAAATAACGTCTCATCCTACCTTTTGTGCACGCTGGTTGGTGCCAGCGATGCTTGGATTTAATCAAGCCTATCCTTTAATTTCTGTTGAAATAAAAGAGCAAGTGGGTCCTTTTTTCTCTGAAGAGCATGATGTCGATATCGCTTTTTTATATGGTAGCGGTGTGTGGGCTGGCATGCACTCAATTAAGTTATTCGATGAGTACTGTGTGGCAGTCTGCTCACCAGCCTATTTAGAAAAAATAAGCTCAGCCGGTCTGGGGGTGAATGATGTGACCTTGCTGCATCTGATCTCTAGACCTAGCGCTTGGCATGATTACTTTAAGCAGCAATCAATTAGTATTGAAAATAACTTTAATGGCCCTCGCTTTGATACCTTTTATGCCATCATCTCCGCAGCATTAATGGGCTATGGAGTCGCACTCGTTCCTCAGCGGCTAGTGGAACCTGAAATGTTGAGTGGTCAATTAGTCAAAGTGTGGGATTACATCGCTAAGGGTAATGGTTCCTACTATATGTCATATCCTTTATCTTTAGATAATAGTTATCGGGTCAAGGCGATGTTGAACTGGATTACTAAGTACCTAGAACAACATGCTGAGATGGATAGACCTTAGTCGCTAAGTATTTAAATGCGCATAGCCATAGCAAAAGGAATGCATGGCTAACTTTTATTCGTTTGTCTATGTAGGCTACATCTGTTCAAATGAAGCAAGATGATTTAGAGGATCTAAGAACGGATATGACGAATTTATATAATGTGGTAGATGCCTTTACCATGGTGCACCCGATTACCCTTATCAAGGGTAAAAATGCCATTGTGTGGGATGATCAAAACAAGGCCTACATTGACTTTGTTGGTGGTATTGGAGTGTTAAACTTTGGCCATTGTCATCCAAGCATTGTGGCGGCGATCCAAAAGCAAGCCGAGCATTTAATTCATTATGCCTACAATGCGGCGGGCCATCAGGCCTATCAACGCTTAATGCCACGTCTCTGTGAAGTGATACCCATCAGCGGTGGGTTGTCGGGTATGCTGACTAATAGCGGCGCTGAAGCGACGGAAAATGCGCTTAAAATTGCGCGCATGAGAACGGGTCGAGTGGGGGTCATTGCCTTTGATGGGGGTTTTCATGGCCGCACCCTGGCCTCTGTTAACTTAAATGGCAAGGTGGCACCCTATAAAACTGCCTTAGGTCCTTTGCCCGGTAGCGTCTATCATATTCCTTTTCCAAGTCCAGATAATGATATCCCTGATGAGCAGTCGATAGCAGCATTAGACCGCTTGATGACGGTTGAAACGGATATCAACAATATTGGTGCCATCATTGTGGAGCCAGTACAAGGTGAGGGTGGATTCCAAGTGCTGTCCAAAACCTTTGCCAAGTATTTGCGCTCTTTCTGTGATGAGCATGGTATCTTGCTGATAATGGACGAAATTCAATCTGGCTTTGGTAGAACTGGGACCCCGTTTGCATTTACTCATTTAGGGATAGAGCCGGATCTTATACTATTGGGTAAAAGTATTGCCGGCGGTCTCCCCTTGGGGGCGGTCATTGGCAAGGACTCGATCATCAATGGACTGCCTAAGGGTAGTTTAGGCGGAACCTACTCGGGTAACCCTGTCGCATGCGCCGCCGCTAATGCCACGCTTGATATCATGGCAGAAGGGCAGGTCTGGTTGTCAGCACAAGCATACGAGCAGAGCTTGCTAACTCGCTTTGCGCGTTGGCAGTCTGAGGGGTTGTCTAACTGGTTGTGCAAAATAACAGGCATTGGTGCCATGCGCGGTATTGAATTGCGCCATCCCGAACAGGGTACTGCGCCAGAAATTATGACTCAGGTACTGTCAAGGGCGCGTGAAAAAGGCTTGTTACTGATGCCTAGTGGTAAGGATCGTCATATTATCCGCTTATTACCGCCTTTAACCATTGAGCCAGAGACTTTGGAAGCAGGCTTGGATATTTTAGAACACGTGCTCAGCACCCTCGCTGAGTAAAATTTTTATAAGAGACTACATAATCTTCGAGTATTGAGGTAATTCAGGATGAATGAGAAAAATTTCATGAGCAGCGATGATATTCGACTCAAGTTTTCACAGGCGATGTCGGCGATGTACCAAAAGGAGGTGCCACTGTATACCGATTTAATTGAATTGGTAGACGACGTGAATGAACTCGTGATGCAGCAGCAACCAGACATTAAGCAGCAGCTAATTAACACGGGTGAGCTTGAGCGTCTTGCTGCGGAAAGACATGGTGCGATACGGGTTGGTACGGCACAAGAATTAAATACGATGAGACGTTTATTTGCCGTGATGGGCATGCATCCAGTGGGTTACTATGATTTAACGCCCGCCGGCGTGCCGGTGCATTCTACTGCGTTTCGTGCATTGAGTACAGAGTCCTTAAATATCAGTCCCTTTAGAGTCTTTACTTCGTTATTACGCTTGGAGCTGATTGAGGATGAGGCTTTACGCAATCAGGCCAAGCAAGCATTAGCTAAGCGGAATATTTTTACAGATAGAGTAGTTGAGTTAATCGAATGCTTTGAGGAGCAAGGTGGCCTTAGCCAAGAGCAGGGTGAAGAGTTTGTGCTTGAAGCCTTAGAAACGTTCCGCTGGCATGAGTCTTCACCTATTAGCAAGGAATTATACGATCAGCTATTAAGTCAGCATGGATTAATTGCGGATATTGTCGGTTTTAAAGGCCCTCATATTAATCACTTAACCCCCAGAACCTTAGATATTGATTTGGTTCAAAAGGGTATGAGTCAGCGCAATATTCCTCCTAAAGATATTATTGAGGGGCCACCGCGTCGTCAATGCCCCATCTTATTACGCCAGACCAGCTTTAAGGCGCTAGAAGAGGCGGTGAATTTCACGGGGGAAGAGGGCAGCACGGTGGCAGGGACTCATACGGCACGCTTTGGTGAAATTGAGCAACGCGGTGTGGCGCTTACGCCTAAAGGCCGAGTGCTTTATGATCAGTTGCTAAATGCTGCTCGAAGTCAGTTGGGCGCAACGCCAAATGCCACGAATGCGGATGAGTATTATAAATTGCTATCCCAGGCCTTTGAGGCGTTTCCGGATGACTATCACAGTATGCACGAGCAGGGACTCGCTTATTTCTATTATCAGGTAAATGAGGCTATGATAGACAAGGCGAGCTCACACCAAGCGATGGATGAGTTAATAAGCAATGGTGTATTACGCATTGAACCCATTGTCTATGAGGACTTTTTGCCCGTCAGTGCTGCCGGCATCTTTCATTCCAATTTAAAAGATGCCCAACAAGGGGGTTATCGTGAGAGCTCGAATCAAGATGATTTTGAAAAAGCGCTGGGTGCGCCGGTTCATGATGAACTTGAGTTGTATCGTATGATGCAAGAAAGGAGTAAGGAATACTGTATTGAGTATTTGAAAAAGCAAGCTAGCAAGTAGTTGAGCTCAAAACGTATTCATTCTCAAGCATTATCACAGTCTAGGAAGCAACCTTTCTTTAAAAAATCAGCAGGGTTGCTTCTGTGTTTTTAGGGTATATACATGTCAAAAGATAAATTAGTTGTGACCAAGGTTGAAAGCGTGACTCAAGTCCTTCAAGCCTTGCAGCAGAACCATGGCTTTGATGAGAGTCAAATCAAGACTGATGAGGCTAGCCTCAAGCATTGGGGTAGGGACTGGACCGTACATTTCGAGCCCGCGCCTGCAGCGATTGTTTTTCCTAAATCGACTGAGCAAGTTCAGGCGGTAATTAAGTTGGCCAATGAACATCAGCTCGTGCTTACTCCAAGTGGTGGTCGCACCGGCTTATCAGCCGGGGCAGTCGCCAGCAATGGTGAAATCGTTATCAGCATGGACAAAATGAACAATATCGGTCGTTTTTTTGCTGCTGACCGAATGGTTGAAGTCGAGGCAGGAGTAATTACCGAACAACTACAGCAATTTGCTGAGGAGAAGGGGCTTTACTATCCGGTCGATTTTGCATCGGCAGGGTCTAGCCAAATAGGCGGTAATATTGGCACGAATGCGGGTGGCATTAAGGTCATTCGTTATGGTTTGACCCGTAACTGGGTCTTAGGCTTGACAGTGGTCACGGGCAAAGGTGATATTCTCGAACTTAATCGCGGCATGATTAAAAATGCGACCGGTTATGATTTACGTCATCTATTTATCGGTGCGGAGGGTACCCTAGGCATCGTCACTAAGGCACAAATTAAACTAGAACGGGCACCACAGAATCTTACTGTGATGGTATTTGGTTTGGAGGAGTTTGATCATGTGATGCATGTCTTATCAGCTTTCCAATCGCAACTTGATTTAACCGCCTTTGAGTTTTTTGATAAGGTTGCGCTTGATAAGCTGATGGCCACTGGCAATGTGCAGCGTCCCTTTGAAACGTCTAGCAATTACTATGCCTTATTAGAGTTTGAGGCGCCCTATGAGCCGATAATGGATAAGGCCATGGCTTTGTTTGAGCAGTGTATGGAAAATGGCTGGGTGGTGGATGGTGTCATGAGTCAAAGCCTAGCTCAAGCCGCTGAGCTCTGGAAATTGCGCGAGAATATTTCAGAAACCATCTCAGTCTTTACACCGTATAAAAATGATGTCTCTGTTTTAATTAGCTACGTGCCTGAATTTATTAAAGAGATTGAATCCGTGATAAATGCGAACTATCCTAACTTTGAAACATGCTGGTACGGTCATATTGGCGACGGTAACTTGCATCTTAATATTTTAAAGCCCGAGGATTTATCTAAAGACGAGTTTTTTGAAAAATGTCGCACGGTCAATGATTTGGTGTTTGCTACCGTACAGAAATACGGTGGTTCGGTGTCTGCCGAGCATGGCGTGGGTATGACCAAAAAGCCTTACTTAGAATACAGTCGTAGCCATTGCGAAATTGAATATTTAAAAGCCCTTAAGGAGGTATTTGATCCAAACGGCATTATGAATCGTGGCAAGATTTTTGATTAGCAAAATATCAAGTGGCTCGTTGCGCTTTTTGTCTAAATAAGGTTGGTCAATGGGTGCAACGAGCGTCGATCAAACTGAACGCCATCAGCGGCAATCTCAGGAGCAAATTTAGGCTGTTGATGTTTAATTGCTAAATCTCGCGATATCAGTCGCTTAGGATCCACTAGCTTGGCTTTGCCCTAGTGGGTTTTTGTTGCTCGGTTGGGCTATCGTATTAACTTAAAAGTTAAAAGGACTGAGTCCTGTAGAATACAGCAATCAGTCCCATATCTAACTAAACTAAGCACCCAACTTGAAGGGCTCAGCTCCCTATACTGTCGAGCTCCGTTGACGGGGCATCGTCTGGCGATTAGAAAGGTCCATAATCAGTGAGGGTGGCATAGCCTACCGCAATCACCCCGACCACAATCCACATCAGCAGTAGCGGGAAGGCGAAGCGTACCCAATCTATCCACTTAACCTTGGCAACGGCTAATACCGCCATGAGTACGCCCGAGGTTGGTGTAATGATATTGGTAAAACCATCACCCAACATAAAGGCAAGTGCACCTGTTTGGCGTGTAATGCCTAAGATATCTACGATGGGCACCATAATCGGCATCACAATGGCGGCTTGACCTGAGCCCGAGGTTACTAGTAGGTTGAATAGCATATTAAAGACAAAAAGCAGCTGCGCACCAAGGAATTGTGAAGTGGCCTCTAGTGGAACCAATGCAGCATACACAATGGTATCCATGACATTGCCTTCAGAGAGTACAACAATAATAGCGCGAGCTAAACCCACTACCAAAGCGCCATACACTAGGGATTGAGCGCCTTTGATAAATCGACGGATGAATTCATTGGGTGAAATACGTGCAATCAAGGCAATGACTACGCCCATCATTAAGAAGATGGCGACTAAATCATTCACGCCCCAACGGTATTCAAAGGCACCCCAGATGAAGAAACCAATAAAGGCAATAAAAGTGAAGAAAACGAGTTTATGCGTTAAGGTAAAGTTCGTGTCTAATTGCAATTTCTCTGCTTCTGCTACGAGCTCTGGATCATCTTCTTCGCCAAATGGGAATGCGCCCATCTTAGAAAGCTCAGGTGATTTTTTGATTTTAGCGGCATAACGTGTGGTGTAAATAATCACAATACTTATTAAGGCGATAAAGATAACAACACGTAAAGGCATACCAGAAAAGAGCGGTAGCTCGGCAATGGTTTGTGCCAAACCTAAAATGGTTGGATCGAAAATCCCTGCGATCATACCTGCGTAGTAGCCGAGATAGATGGTCGCTACCCCTGTAATGGCATCAAGCTTTAGTGAGCGTGCTAAGGTGATACCAATGGGTATAAAGGCAATCACCACATTCGCTGACAAACCCATTGAGGCTAACACACCGAATAGGCCCGCCACTGAGGCAATTAATAAACGATCATTGCCTTTGGTCTTAATAATTAATTGGTTAATACCAGCATTGATTGCGCCCGTTGACTCAATCACATGGACAATACCACCAATAATTAAGATTAAAAAGATAATACTGGCGGTTTGAATCATCCCTAGCTGGATGCTTTTAAAAATAAATAAGAGATTGGCTGGATTTGCCTCAGTCAGAGCATAACTATTAGGTACAACACGCGTGATTTTATCCACCACCTCGCGCTCATAGCTACCAGCAGGAATTATATAGGTCGCAATCGCAGCCAAGACTAAGATGGCGAAGATGATGATAAAAGCATCCGGCATAGCCATCTTCAGCGATTTTTTAGTTTTGTGTTCAGTCATTGTGGGACTCCTTCCTAAAACTTTGCACTTAGATTTTGTAGGTATCCAAAATCATTTGATAAAGAACCTTGGCACCATTGATCAATGCGTCATGATTAAAACGCATGTTTGGGTGATGTAAGCCAGGCTCTAGATCACAGCCTAAGCCGATCATCGTGGCCTTCAATGCGGGCTTTTTAACGGTGTAATAATGGAAGTCATCGCCACCTGGTGTAACGATAGGCTTTTCTAGGCCTTCTTCACCAAGCTGTTTAATGATGGCAGCCTCAGCAATGGCGATAGCCTCATCATTCGTTACTGCCGCCACAATGCCACTCTCCTTAGTGAGGGAAATGTCCACGTTGTATAGCGTTTTGATGCTGTCGACAATGTTTTTGACCTTGTTCACTAAGATTTCCATGGTGTCATTGTTTTGAGCACGTAAATCCAGTGTGAAGGTGGCGCTTCCAGGAATGATGTTGCCACTTCTACCGCCTGCTTGGAATTGTGTCATTTTGGCAGAGTGAGGAATTCTAGGATCAATATGAATATTGCTAACTAGTTGCAATATTTCACTACCAATCTCGATAGCGTTTTTATTGAGATGAGGTCTAGCCGCGTGCGCATCATCGCCCTTAATTGCATAAATGAGACGGCGTGTAGCCCCATGAATAATCACTGGTGATGCGCGTCCCATCACGGTTTCTGCGATGGGACGTAGATGTAATCCATAAAAATACTCCACATCATCAATCACTCCTTTTTCAACCATTTTCAAGGCGCCTGCACCGACTTCTTCTGCGGGTTGAAAAACTACTTTTAAAGCAACCTTATCCTTAAGCTCAGGTCTTGCCTGTAATAGCCATAGAGCACCTAGGGCAATCGACATGTGCGCATCATGACCACAAGAGTGATTGGCTTTAAATTCTCCATCCACCTCTTGCCATAAGGCATCAATGTCGCCACGAATCGCAACCACAGGAAGACCAGCGTCAAAATTGCCATATTTACCAACGACACCAGTGCAGTCATCAAAAGTAATGGTTTCACAACCATGCTCTTCCAGCAGTTTTTTCAAATAATTGGTGGTTTCAACTTCCTCCCAGCTGAGTTCAGCATTGTCATGCAAATATTGGAAGGTTTGATGAATCTTTTTTTCTATATCCGCCGTCATAAGATAACTCCTTGGATAAATGATAAACAAAGGGATTGAACATAATATGTGATTATGCTGCCGACGACTCTAAGCGTCACCCTAAAACTGAAAATAGTCAGTGCGTCAAGAGGGTAGCATTTTATCGCCCACACAACCGTTAAGCACTATAACAGACTATAATTCTTATTTTCAATTTATCCGAGGATTGATTTTGACAGATTTAGCCAAACACAAGCTCTCCATGACCGTATTAATGACACCGGATATGGCAAATTTCTCCGGCAATGTGCATGGTGGCACGATTTTGAAGTTTCTCGATCAAGTAGCTTATGCGTGTGCCAGCCGCTATGCGGGTCAATATGTGGTGACGCTGTCGGTGGATCAGGTGATTTTTAGACAGCCCATCCATGTCGGCGAGCTAGTGACCTTTTTAGCCTCGGTCAACTATACCGGCCGCTCATCGATGGAGGTGGGTATTCGTGTGCTAGCGGAAAATATTCGCACGCGTGAGCAACGGCATGTCAATAGCTGCTTTTTTACAATGGTGGCAGTCGATGAACAGGGTAAGGCAATTCCTGTGCCGCCACTTGAGCCAAGCGATGATATTGAAATTTGTCGCTTTAATGCGGCGCAACGACGTCGCGAACTGCGTCGTGAGATGGAAGGGCGTCAGAGCGAGATTAAAACCCAAACAGAATTAGATTAATCCCTGAGTGAGCCGATCCCAAGCACTCGGTGCTAGTTCATGCGCTCGTGAAGAGCTGACTAAATGCCAATATCTAGGCAAACAAGTTGAGACTTTTGCATAAAAGCAGTTAAATAC
>NZ_KV792880.1:0-554 GCF_001808335.1 Oligella sp. HMSC05A10
AGGAAGTTTGAGGGGTTATTGCAAAGGTCTCAAAAGCTATGCCTCCCAACAATCTCAACCTACATCCAGCGTAAGTGAAGCTCCAACACCGCAATTTTCTGATTACCCTGCACAAAAAACACACCATGGTAAAAATGCGCCCGTCAAATTGGTTTCTGAATTTGATCGCAACTTCAGAACTCGTATACGAGATACGGAAAACATGGAAGCCAACTTTGCTGGAAACCATGTCATCTCGACATGGGGCTGTGGCACCATGTGCACTATGGGCGTAGCAGTCAATACACAAACAGGGGATGTTACGGGTTTACCTGGAACTATCTGTTGCTGGTGGGGTGAAGGGGAAAATATTATTTTTAGACCCAATAGCCGTTTACTGATCTTAGCTGGAAGAATCAATGAAGGCGATGTTTATGGCGCTCATTTTTATGAGTTCCTAGACAATCAATTTGTCCACATCAAAACTACTGTACTACCTGAAAATGACTAACTACAGCTTTATGCCATAAACCATTCAGTACAAATCGAGTAGGGTGAGGTTTGCACCTCATCCC
>NZ_KV792881.1:0-3062 GCF_001808335.1 Oligella sp. HMSC05A10
CAGACGCGAAGCGACGAGGGGAAAACCACGCACATACTCGGTGGTGGCATGGGGTATGGCAATGACATAGAGCGTCAAGAGCGCACCACGGTTAGCGGTATCAGCACAAAAAACCTCCTAATCACAGACCCTGATACGCAATTATTGCTCACCGGCTTAGGTCCCGATGCCATGGCCGAGCGGGTCTTTACCAACACAACCACGGAGACAGCGGCTGCCGATAGTGGTGCTTTAGCCAATCGTTTCGATGCGGAGTAAGCGTCCGGTGAACACATGTATTTATCTTCTTCGAAATGAGCAACACTAGTGAGCACTAGTTTTATGTTCATTTTAGGAGAGAAAATATGCGTCACCTTGGTGTCAAGTTAAATAATGAGACGTTTCCGCAGACAGATATCTGTTCAGTGATGTTCACGCAAAGTGAGCTTAGTGGGTTGCTTCGTGTCGATCGTATTGTGTTAGTGAGTGACGTAGCCGATTTACGGGCGGGGATGGACACCTTGCGCACGAAGGCGATACAAACCTTTGGCCAAGTGGCACCGCATGAAGCTTATGTGTTCATGAATCGCTCGCAGTCGCTACTGAAGTTAGTGGTGCACGATGCCATGGGATCTTGGTTATGTACTCGACGACTTCATGAGGGCCGTTTTTATGGTGCGGGGTCACAGATTCATCCGCAACTGACGGCCGATCAGTTTCTGGCATTAACTTGGGGGTTGCCTTGGCAACGCCTTGGTGAGGCAAGTATCTTTCGTTATTCTTAGGTCGATCGTGGCCTAATTGCCCCCAATTTGTCAATTAGGATTTCTAAGACTCGCCTATTTATTCGGCATGAGGCATACTATGCGTCATGCCGAATTCTTTATTTACGCTTCCCGACGATTTATCCAATCTTACTGCAAAGCAGTTACGTGAACTCGTGCTGCGACAGCAGGCGATCGTGGAAGCAAAAGATCGAGCATATCAAGAAAAAGCGCGAGCCTATCAGCAAAAAGACGTGGCGTATCGACACGTCAGTGCCGCATACGAACAAGTTAAGATGGAGTTAGCGATCCTAAGACGCATTAACTTTATTAAGCGTAGCGAGCAACTCCCGGATTTACAATCGAAACTCTTCAAAGAAGATGCAGAAACCGATCTTGCCGATCTTGAGACAACACTCGACAACTTAGGCGGACAATTAGCCCAAATCATCGATAAAGAGCATACGCCACGCATACCGGCTCGGATGCGTTTACCCTCGGACTTACCGTCGGTGGATATCCGTCATGAAATTGAAACAACTACCTGTTCGTGTGGTGCTGAGATGCGCCATATGGGCGATGACGTGAGCCAGAAATTGGATTATGTGACCGGCACCTTTACCGTTGAGAATCACATCCGTCCTAAATACGTTTGCGATTGCTGCAAAACCTTAACGCAAGCACCCGTACCAGCACATATCATTGATAAAGGCTTAGCGACCACAGGTCTGTTAGCCAGTGTACTGATTATGAAGTACGCGGATCATTTACCACTGTATCGTCAAGAGGCAATCTTCGAACGCAGTGGTCTACGCATAGCACGCTCCACACTCGCCGATTGGGTGGGTAGCTGTGGGGCACAGCTGCGAGACTATAAATAAAACTGTGTAAATCATCTATCATGATACCCATAGAGGGAAAAAGGATAGATCACATGGATAAGAAAGCATTAGAAGCCTTTGCTCGCGAAGTCGCCAAAGGCTTAAAAACGGAAATGGATTTGGCTGAATTCAGTCAAGTCCTGACCAAGGTAACGGTCGAGGCAGCACTCAATGCCGAGTTGGACGAACACCTTGGCTACCAACGACATCAGGCCTCAGACAACACCAATAGCTGTAATGGCTACGGCACGAAGACGATCAAGACCGAGGACGGTCAGTTTGAGCTAGAGACCCCCCGAGACCGTGAGGGCAGCTTTGAACCTCAGCTCATTAAAAAAGGCCAGACACGTTTTACCTCAATGGACGATAAGATCTTAAGCCTTTACGCCAAAGGCATGACGACTCGTGACATCGTGGCTACCTTCAAAGAAATGTACGGTGCAGATATTTCACCTACCCTGATCTCTAAAGTCACCGAGGCAGTGATAGAACAGGTCGATGCGTGGCAATCTCGCCCGTTAGAAGCGGTGTATCCAATCGTTTATCTGGACTGCATCGTCGTCAAAATTCGCCAAGATAAGCGAGTTATCAACAAAGCCATCTATCTGGCACTCGGCGTTAACCTTGATGGCCATAAAGAACTGCTCGGCATGTGGCTCTCTGAAAATGAAGGCGCTAAGTTCTGGCTAGGCGTTCTCACAGAACTACAGAATCGTGGTCTCAAGGATATCCTGATTGCTTGCGTCGATGGACTCAAGGGCTTCCCTGATTCCATCAGCGCTGTTTATCCGCAGACTCAGATTCAGCTCTGCATTGTTCATATGGTACGTAACTCGATGAAGTTCGTACCCTATAAGGATTACAGAACGGTCGCAGCCGCTCTTAAGCGCATTTACCAGTCTGCTACGGAGCAGGAGGCCTTGCATGAGCTAGAGCGGTTCGCCGAGCAATGGGATGACAAATATCCGCACATCAGTCGTAGCTGGCAGACGCATTGGCCGAACCTAAACACCTTGTTCCGTTACCCGGAGGACATTCGACGAGCCATTTACACCACCAATGCCATTGAGTCCCTCAATAGCGTCATCCGCAAGGCAATCAATCAACGTAAGCTGTTCCCAACGGACGATTCGGCTAGGAAAGTAGTGTATCTGGCGATCATGGATGCCTCCAAGAAATGGACGATGCCCATCAGAAATTGGAAATTAGCACTCAATCGGTTTATTATTGAATTTGAAGATCGCATCAGCGATTACATTTAACCCAGATGATTACACAGAATTATTTACACCCTCTAAGGTTAGTTAAGCATGCACACTAGGGGGTGGCAGGATATTGTATTAACAATGAGCGTCAAGAGCTCACCCCTTATTGCTCAGAACCTCTACGTTAAGAATCCTACATTATGATCCTAGTCAGAAAAGTAGACAAACACTCC
>NZ_KV792882.1:0-21482 GCF_001808335.1 Oligella sp. HMSC05A10
GAAGTTTGAGGGGTTATTGCAAAGGTCTCAATTTGTTCTAATCTCGATAACACTAAGACAGAGCTATTGGAGAAATTATCTAGCACGAGTATTTGGTGACCTGCCTTAACCAATTCAACTACAGCGTGTGATCCTATATAACCAGCGCCGCCTGTGACTAGAATACGCATAAAAACTCTATTGTTACGTTAATAAAAGACCTTTAAGTTTACCCCTTCATCGGTGTGTACTCTGGAATCCATTTCTTCAGTCCAATGCGGACATTCGCATCACTAACAGTTTCCTCTATCAACCACTGACCAAGATATTCATAAAAGCCGTCCGGTACCGTACGCGAACGAGCGATTCGTAATTTAGGGTGTGGTGTTGAACGTGTTTCTTCAGCATCTGTTAACAATTCCTCATACAATTTCTCACCAGGACGCAAACCGCTGAACTCAATACGAATCTGATCTTCTGTAAATCCAGATAAGCGGATCATATTACGTGCCAAGTCTACAATTTTGACAGGTTCACCCATATCAAGCACAAAGACTTCACCACCTTGTCCCATTGAGGCGGCCTGTAAAACCAACTGCGCAGCCTCGGGAATCGACATAAAATAACGATTTATATCTGGATGAGTCACTGTCACAGGACCACCACGCGCGATCTGATCTTTGAATTTTGGAATTACACTACCAGTGCTCCCTAAAACGTTCCCAAAACGGACCATATTAAATTGTGTTTCACTTCCCTTGGAATGCAAAACCTCACAAACCATTTCTGCCATACGCTTAGTTGCACCCATCACATTCGTCGGATTGACTGCTTTATCCGTTGAAATCAAAATAAAACGTTCAGCTTGATATTCTAGAGCACACTCGGCTACATTCAATGTACCTAGAACATTATTTCTCACAGCTTGCCAGGCATTACCTACCTCCATCAAAGGCACGTGTTTAAATGCTGCAGCATGAAATACCAAATGCGGTTTCCATAACTCGAAGATCTCATTCATACGAACTTTATCTTTGACATCACCAGTTAAGGGTACGACCATAAGTCCAGGGTGATTATCTCGAAGCCATTGCTCAATTAAATAAAGCGCAAACTCACTTGTTTCCACTAGTATTAAACGCTCTGGTTTAAATCGAGATATTTGTTTACAAAGTTCACTACCAATTGAACCACCAGCGCCAGTTACTAAAACACTTTTATTGGCAATCATCTTTTCAACGTGTTCCGTGTCGATATAGACAGGTTCTCGACCCAATAAGTCTTCAATTTTTACCGGCCGCATCATATTGATTGCAACACGTCCACTCATTAATTCAGCTAAACCTGGGACCGTAAAAACACTGGCTTTCGCTTCAGTTGCCATAAGAGTAATTTTTTGCAGCACTTCTTTAGGTGCAGTTGGCATCGCCATAATGACATGCTTTGCGCCATGTTCTTCTAGACTTTCAGGCAATTGATCAATTGCTCCCTTGACACGACAACCTAAAATTTCAAGACCCCATTTGGTACGATCGTCATCATGAATAGCCACAACATTCCAATCTCGCGTACGCTCTAACTCACGGATCAACATCGCACCGGCAGTTCCAGCACCAAGTACAATCACAGGTTTAGCGGCACCTTGCTCTCGACCGTATCTCAAATATTCTTTGTAGATACGCCATAAAAAACGCCCCCCACCCATAATTAGTACTAATAAGATAGGATAAAGAACTACTATTGAACGAGGTAATTTAGCGGTTTGCCCAAAGAAAACTTCAATAAACAATAAGACGACAGCAGACACAAGAACTGCTTTTAAAACACGCACCAAGTCTGGAATGCTAGCAAAAAACCACATACCACGATACAAACGTACCCAACGACAGGCAAACAACTGGGTAACTAAAAGGATTAAAAGAACCCGGTTCCATGGCTGATAAAGCTCAACAATTTGCCAATCAAAGTTAAAACGTAAAAAATATGCCGCAAACCAAGCAGTCACTACCGCCATCAAGTCAAATATAAAAACTAATACTGCACGGAAGCGTCTATTAAATGCCATAAAGATCTATCTCAAAAAACCAATCTACAGCCTATTACGAAAATATAGGCGAATTTTGATCACAAAAAATGTTTAAACTTAAATTTTTTATATGCAATCAATACTAATTTAAGTTTAACAAAGAAAAACGTATTATATTAGAAACTGATACTAATAAAAAATGACATTTTCATGATCTGAATAAAAATCGAAAAATTAAAAGCTTTCAATCTCTTTTAATACTTAAAAGATTGATAAATTAAAGCTCTTCTTTTTCACCGGCTTTAAATTTAACCGCTAAAAACATTAAAGGCATGAAGGCTATAACTATACCTACTATCCCATCCAAATAATTTAAAGCAACCAACAAAGCTAGAGGAAATAGCCAGAGCACATTAATAGCTAAAACAGCTAAAGTCACTGGACGATGCCCTTTAAGATGACGAGATGCATATTGATATGCATGGCTACGGTGCGCCTCATATACTTTTTCACCACGCAAAAGACGACGGAATAGTGTATATGTAGCATCGACAATAAAAACGCCTAGAAGAATGATCCAACTCCAGAGCAAATTAGGTTCTAACCAAGCTGCGTGCAATGATAAGGCTGCTAGTATAAAACCCAAGAAACCACTACCAGCATCACCCATGAAGATTTTGGCCGGGGGGAAATTCCATAGTAAAAAACCACCTACAGCAAAAGCCAACACTAAAGGCAAATAAACCTCTGGTAGATGACCCAATAATGTATAAATTACAGCAATACTAACACATGTAGAAACGGCTTCAATACTAGCAATCCCATCGATCCCATCCATAAAATTGTAAAGATTCAATAGCCAAACAACATAAAATCCTGCAAGAATGTGGCCTATCCACAGCAGATTTATTTCATTAACCCCAAAGATATTAATAGGAGCAATTCCGCCAATCCAATATAAAACCCAAATAGCTGCTGAAAAATGACCTAATAAGCGCCAACGTGGTGCAATATGTCCATGATCATCCAAAAAACCCAATACAGCTATGGTTAAACCGCCACCTAATAAGCCCAACATTACAGAAGCGCTTAATAAGTCTAAGAAATATAATATCAGTAATGTCAATAAAAAGCTGATAACAATCGCTACTCCACCACCTCTCGGAGTAGGTACAGAATGTGAGCTTCTCTCGTTGGGAATATCTATTACGCTACGTTTGATTGCATATTGACGTAAAGCACCTGTTAATAAAAAAGATGCCAATAAAACTAATGGAAATACAAGGAACCACGGATTCATGTTTTTTCTTTAAAAATAGCTTAGCTTATTGATATATTAATAATTATCTTCTATATATCAACAGGAATTTATTAGTGTCATTGATTTGCTATTAATGCTGTGCCAGGTGGTACTACTAAACCATCAGCCACCTTAACTTGATATCCAGCACAGCAACCTGCTTGCAACCAAGAACGGGCACCTACTAGAACACCACCTGCGATCTGTACGCCTACCCCTAAATGCGCATAATCACCAAGAATCGCGTCATGATCAACTGTTGCATTTGCATTAATAATTGTTCCGACACCAAGCTTTGCATCTACCCCAACCATTGCTTGTGCCATGATTGCGCTACCTTTACCAATCTGTGCACTATCACTCACAAAGGCTCGAGGATGAACAACTGTAACAACCGGTATATTCGCTAGGATGATTGCTTTTATCCACTCTTCACGCAAAGCATTATTTCCAACCGCTGCAATAGCTCCATGAATGGATTCAGATAAGTTTCCTATATTTGCCACATCAGAAACCACCGAGCAACCGAAAACCTCATTTACATCAGGCCAACGGTCATCAGCAAAAAGAACTCTATTCCAGTCACCTGATAATAAAGCAGCTTCAGCAACTGCTTTACCGTGACCACCTGAGCCTAAAATTAATAATGTTTTTGTCATGAGAAATTTGAAAATTTAATTTACAACTCTAACGTCATCTTCCGTTAAAACAAACTTTTGTGGTTCAAAACCAAAATCCTGTTTAGCGTCGTTATGATCGAAAACCATATCTCTATTCATTCTCTGAACCATATCAGCGTTCCAGTTTTTATACTTGGGAATAAGCTTTAGAAACAAAAGAGCAAAATTAAATAAAGATAGATTAATGGTGAGAAATCTAGGCTTCATTTTCATCGCTTCAAATACTCGTCCAACCATTTCTTTGTAAGTAAGTACTTCTGCGCCACTGATATTGTATGCTTTATTATTCGACGATGAATCAAAAGCAGCTAAAACACTAGCTTTTGCTACATCATCAACATAAATAGGCTGTCGTCGACCATCAGCTTGTCCAAAAACCGGGAAAAACTTAAATTTATGTATTATTTTCGCTATTTCAGATAAATTTCTATCATTACTACGTCCATAAATTAATGTTGGTCGTAGTATTGTCCAGTTAACATTATTAGCTTTAGCCCAGCTTTGTATCGCATCTTCACCAGCAATCAAATCAGCGACAACCTGCTCTTCATACTCACTCGAAGACTCTGTTTTCGTAAAGCGACTCGTTGAAGACAGGCAAACCACTTTTTGACAGTTTAATGATTCTAGTGTAGAAAAATATTCTTTTATTTTCCAAATAGGTGCTACCGAAATCAGAATATCAATCTGCTTTACTGGAAACGATCCATTTTGAAAATCAACAGCATTAATCCAACTAACACTGTCATCATTCTGTTTCTTTGGATTCCTGGAAATAGCGAAAACATTGACATCTTCTGCTGATAAAAAACGTAGTACTTGCTGTCCTGCAGGACTAGTAGCTCCTGAAACAGCTACATTAAGTTTTGTTGAACTATTCATAAAAACTATTTATTTGAAATTCTTTCTTGAAGAATATTAATTAAGTTAGTAACTTGTTTATGCATTTCAAAATTCTCAAGGAAATACTCTCTACCACGTTTACCCATCTCTGCCCTCTCACTTTCAGATAAGTGATACATCTTAAGAATATTTTGAACTAAACCATCAACATCTTCAGCAGCTGAACTATATCCTGCACCAGAAGCATCCACAACTTTAGCAGCTTCACCATCAATTGAAGCCAATATTGGTCGACCCGCTGCTAAATAAGACTGAATCTTGGCAGGAACTGTTTTTGCTAAAATATCGTCCTTACCTAAAGAAACTAATAGACAACCTGCTTTATTAAAATAAGCAGGCATCTGTTCAGCTGGGAAACGGCCAGGTAGCACTAAATTAGATAAATTTCGCTGCGTTATTTGTTTTTCCAGCCACGATGACATGCTCCCACTACCTAATAAAATTAGCTTAAAGTTAGACAAGTCACGCAGTTTTTCTGCTACATCGACTAAGGTAGGTAAGGATTGAGCCTTACCCAAATTACCTGCAAAAACCACACAGAAGTTATTCTCTAAAGTTGTGAGCAATTCTTGAGAAACATCATTATCAACACAGACTTCAGGTTCCAAATAAGAGTTAGGATAATAGATGATTTTCTTTTTATCGGCATATTTGCCAACAGCATCGATGAAAGCATGAGATTGGACTAAGATCGTGTCGCTGCATGCATAAATAAATTTAACAAGTTGTTCAACAATTTTTAGAGCAAATTTATTTTTTACATATCCAGTAGCACTCAAACTTTCAGGCCACAAATCTAAAACCCAAATCGCCAGATGCTTACGCATTTTCCATTTGAGCCAAATAGCAGGCAAAACAGAAGTGATTGGGGATAAAGTAAAAACAAAAATCACATCAAACTCCTTATCCTTAGTCATTTTTGGGAAATATCTCACACCATTAATAACAAAAGATAAATAATTTTTAACGAGATTTTTCGCACCACCTTGCCCTCTAGGACTTAATGGGACACGATTAACTTGCACACCGCCAATATAACTCTCCTGAGTTACTCCTTTAGCTGAGTAACCAGGAAATATATCACCATCTGGATAGTTAGGTTTAGCCGTAAACACCTCAACCGTGTGACCTTGCTCAACAAGCACCTTTACAATTTCGTTAATCGTGAAAGATTCAGGCCAAAAGTATTGAGTAACTAATGCAATCTTCACTTATTTCTTCCAAACCACACGATTCACATAGTCTGTATAACTATGGATAATTCGAACGACCTTATCTGAAACATTTGGCATACTATAGTCAGCAACAAGACGCAAATCACGCTCTTTACCCCTTGCTTGAGTTTCTAGAATAGCAAGCCCTTGCAATACTCTTTCTATCTCTAAACCGACCATCATGGCAGCAGTTTCTTCCATACCCTCAGGACGCTCATGTGCTTCGCGAATATTTAATGCAGGAAAATTAAGAATTGAAGACTCTTCACTGATTGTGCCACTATCAGATAGAACAGCTTTAGCAGTTAATTGAAGTTTGTTGTAGTCTTTAAAACCTAATGGTTTTAATAGTTTTACTTTAGGATGAAAATTAATCTTCATCGCATCAACACGCTTTTGAGTTCTGGGGTGCGTAGATACAATAACTGGTAAATCGTACTTTTCAGCTACAGTGTTTAATATTGAGACTAGTTTTAAAAAGTTCTTATCAGACTCAATATTTTCTTCTCTATGCGCACTCACGACAAAGAACTCATGCTCTTTAAGCTCTAGTCTTGTTAAAACATCAGAGTTATTAATACCATCAAGATAATAATTTAATACTTCGAACATTGGACTACCAGTTTTGATAACCATATCCGGTGGCAACCCCTCTCGAAGTAAGTATTCACGAGCAATAGTGCTGTATGTCAAATTAATATCAGCGGTGTGGTCCACAATGCGACGGTTAATTTCTTCAGGAACACGCATATCAAAGCAACGATTACCAGCCTCCATATGGAAAGTTGGTATCTTACGACGCTTAGCTGGTAAAACAGAAATACAGCTATTAGTATCACCTAAAACTAATAAGGCCTCTGGTTGAATCTCACCTAACAGTTTGTCAACAGCGATAATGACTTTTCCTATCGTTTCAGCTCCACTTTGACCAGCTGCATTTAAAAAATGGTCAGGTTTTCGTATACCTAAATCTTGAAAAAATATTTCATTGAGTTCGTAATCATAATTTTGTCCAGTGTGTACTAAAATATGTTCACAATGCTCATCTAGTTTTGCCATAACACGAGATAAGCGAATAATTTCCGGGCGCGTACCAACAACGGTAACTACTTTTAATTTTTTAATACTCATAACTCTTTACATACAAAGGATTATCACTAAGGAGCAATACCAACAGGTTTAGCGTAAGTATCTGGTTTTTCACGATCAAAGATTTCATTAGCCCACAACATGACAACCATTTCATCGTCACCTATGTTAGTAATATCATGCGTCCAACCAGTCACAGTTTCAACGATCTCTGGATGTTCACCACTTGTGTATAACTCATAAAACTCACCCGTAATCATATGTCGAAAACGGAAACAGGCTTTACCCTTAATAACTAAGAACTTCTCTGTTTTGGAGTGATGGTAATGACCACCACGAGTAATACCAGGATGTGCTGTAAAAAATGAAAACTGACCTGCATCCTTAGTTTTAAGCATCTCTACAAATACGCCACGGTCATCACCATATTTAGGAACAGAATACTTAAACTGCCCAGGCTTTAAATAACTTACGTAAGTGGAATACAAAGCTCGAACTAAGCCATAACCTACATTCTCAGTGATTAAACTATCACGACTAGTTTTAAACGCACGAATCTGATCTGCTAAATCTCCTACAGTAATTTGATACTGGGGAGCAATATCAACAAAGCCTGATTGGGTTAACTTGCCATCCATCACCTGTAAGAATGACTCAACAACATCATCGATATACACTAAATTAATTAAGGCATTTGGATCATTAATTTGAATAGGCAGGTCTTGGGAAATATTGTGACAGAAGGTAGCTACTGCAGAATTGTAATTAGGGCGCGCCCATTTACCAAAGACGTTAGCTAAACGATAAATAAACACTGGTGAATTAGTGCTTTTAGCGAAATCCAATAAAGCATTTTCGGCTTCACGTTTACTGAGACCGTATGGATTATCTACTGCTGCCTGAATTGAAGAACTATAAATGACAGGTATAGTCTTACCAGCCATTTGCAACGCATCACATAAATCATTAGTTAGATCTGTATTACCCTCTTGAAACTCAGCAGGATCTTTAGGCCTGTTAACTCCGGCCAAATGAAACACTAAATCAGCAGCATCAACCATTTGATGCAAATCGGATTCAGAAAGCTCACGCGTAAAACATAACACATCAACATCGTTACGCTCAGATAGGTGCAACTGCAAATTTTTACCAATAAAACCGTTTGCACCTGTGATTAAAACTTTCATCACCTCACTCCTCTGCTGGAACATTTTCACCACGCTGAATAGCGGGCATAAAGGTAAGTTTCATTAAGAGTTTTTTCATACCTTCCACATCGAGACGATCAGTATTATGGGAATTATAATCTTCAATCTTAGATAAATCTTTTTGACCTTCCTCAACGTACTTAGCATAATTTAAGTCGCGTAGATCTGGCGGAACGCGATAATAATCGCCCATATCTTCGGCAGAAAGCATTTCCTCTCTGCTCAATAATGCCTCATAAAGCTTCTCGCCATGGCGTGTACCAATTATATTAATTGGATGTTCTGGTTTACCAACTATTTCCGTTAAAGCGCGCGCTAAAGTTTCTACTGTTGCCGCTGGTGCTTTCTGTACAAAAAGATCACCGTTATTACCATGCTCAAAGGCGTATAACACTAAATCTACTGCATCCGCTAAAGTCATCATAAATCGGGTCATAGTCGGATCAGTGATTGTTAACGGTTGGCCAGCACGAATTTGTTCAACAAACAAAGGAATTACTGAGCCTCGGGAAGCCATTACGTTACCGTAGCGTGTACCACAAATAATAGTTTTGTTTTCATCCACATTACGAGATTTAGCCACCATGACTTTTTCCATCATGGCTTTAGAAATACCCATGGCATTAATTGGGTATACTGCTTTATCAGTACTTAGACAGACAACTCGTTTTACTTCATTTTGAATTGCTGCTTCTAATACATTTTCTGTTCCTAATATATTGGTTTTAACCGCTTCCATTGGGTGGAATTCACACGATGGGACTTGTTTCAATGCTGCCGCATGAAAGATATAATCAACACCACGAGTTGCATTAAGTACACTCATGTAGTCACGTACATCACCTATATAAAATTTAAGCTTTGGATTTGGAAAACGTTTACGTAAATCGTCTTGTTTTTTTTCATCGCGACTGAAGATGCGAATTTCAGCGATGTCTGACTGAAGAAAACGTTTGAGGACAGCGTTTCCGAAAGAGCCGGTGCCACCAGTAATAAGTAGTATTTTTTGTTTAAACATTATTTTTGTAGGTGAAATTTTATAATCAAAAAATAATATCGATGTATAAATATTAATTTGTCGATTAAAGATTACTGTTATTAAATAACAAAAACGATATGGCTAAAGTCCAGATAAAAGTTTATAAAGTCTATGTCGAATTGCGTAAAAAAAAGAATTTGTCGCGGATAAAGCTCTTAATCTTTCTTTTAATGGAGCAGATGATGTTAAAACCTTAAATATATTGCCCGAACGTCTGGCATTTTCTACGCTTACTCGTTGTTTTAAAAGCCGACGCCCTTCATCACCAAGCTGTTCTTCATACTTATTATAAAAAAGCTCAAACGCGCTCATTCGAACCGTCAGCTTTTTATTATATTCCTTAAAACCAACCTGCATATTGATGCTATTGCCTGAGTGCACTCTCCACTCACAACCAATTATGCCAGAATGAACAATATTCCAGTTAGGAAAATATCTGACTGCTGCTTCCATCCAAGTATCTTCATTAGGCAAATGCTCTGGCACTGGAAATATAATATCTAGAACTGATCTACTCATTAGATAAGAAACTCCAGTATACCCTCCCATATTAGGAGCTTTAGGAACAATTTGTCTATCAAACTTTTTATCTTCTGATACTGACTTCAACTTACATAACCCAACGATAGATTCATTTTCTGAGTATTTCTTAACTGCATTAAATCTTTGTTCAAGACTCCCTGAGGGCATAATGTCGTCTCCTGCAAAGATGCAAACAAATTTACCTCTTGCTTTAGAAATACCGTAATTAAATGCTGAGCACTTTCCAGATGATGGGTTTTTATAAATTATTAATCTCGGGTTTTGGTCAGCTATTTTTTTAACAATACTGTATGTAGCATCACTTGAATTATCATCAATAAATACAAGCTCAAAATCCACATTCTTTTGATTTAAAACGCTTAATACCGCCTCTTTAACATATTTTTCTTCATTTTTTGCTGCAATTACAACACTAACTTGCATAAATCATCCCTTACAGTACGCCTGGTATCAAATGTTTTATCGAAAATTTGAATTTTGATTTTTGATAAAATCATAAAACAGTTGTAATATTTTATAACTTTTAAAGTTTTATCTGAAAAGTCTTTTTTCAAGACCTAACTTTTGCATTACTTGAGCACCGATATCAATTAACGCTTTTTTATTTTTATAATCGCGAAACGTTTTATTCTCGCCATCAAAAATATTTTGTAACTCTTCTACAGTAAGACCAAGTTTATGAGCAATGTATATAAACTCTTGTTTTAGAAAACTTTCATCCAACTCAGGTTTTGATATGCGCTCTAGAGCTTCTTCCCTAGTCATTTGATTAGTCAAAATCAGACTAGAAAAATGCGCACGTCGCTTTTCATATCCGAATTTTCTCGGAAGCCAGTAATCTTCATAAAAACGAGTAAATCTTGACTCATGATGTTTATGTTGAAACCTTTGCCAACCAAACTTTTGCTCTAATTCTTGTTCTGCCTCTTCTTTTATGTATGGAACTAAATTCAAAGGTTTAAATACTTGCATGCCTAATACATATCGATAATAAAGCTTATATACTAAAATATCGACGACAGGAAATGTCTTTAACTTTATCTGTCCAAAACGTTTATGAATATCGCTCATTAACGTTTTATCAATACCAGGGTATCCACCCCACTCTAACGGTTCACGACAACACTCTGTCGAGTAATTGGCACCTGTAAGAACATATTTGATTTTATTTTTTCTTGCAAACTTATACAATGCTGAAAAAAAGGCAATATCTTGTGGCAAGTCTTGATCTGCAATTTGAGACTTTAAAAATGCAACTTGTAAGTCTTTCATCTCTTCCCAGTCGATAACCTCTTTGTGCAATTTTAAGTCAAGCCCTGTAGCCAGCTTTTCAATATTAGAAACAGCCTGTTCAGTATTCCAACCAGCATCAACGTGATATAACAATGGGCGTAAACCCATTTTTTCTTTGGCAATATAAGCTGTATAAGAGCTGTCTAAACCACCGCTCAAACCAATGATACAATCATAATCCTTACCTTTTCTCTCAGATTTGATTTTCTCAGCCATACGCATCAACTCATTATGGCCTCGTTCATCAGTATGCCAGTTGGGTTTTATATGTTCATCAAAATTGGTGCAGTAATCTGATTCGCCTTTTTGATTAAACACTATACCTGGATCACTAGTATCCATAATAGTTCTAGTACATATCTGGTAATTTCTTTTCATGTTAATGTGATATAAATAAAGTCCAAAAACAAATGCTTACAATGATTAGGTAGCAAATGAGAGAGATAGTCGTGATTATAAAGATTCAAGTTTAAATAAATATAATATCTGCAACAGTTGAACGTATATTGTTTTAGTCTTTAAAATTTTAAATTTGAAATCAGAACAAAACAAAATGAACTAGTAAAAATCATCTACTAAAGTGTTCTTACTCTTAGGTAAAACTTCAATCTTAATTTTTTATATCTCTCAAATTATTAGCATATATATTAACTTCTAATTATTAATGTATTTTACTCTGGACTTAAAATCCAAAAAACTCAAAATAACTAGTAAGAAATAAAGATGATTTCCAAGAACGCTACTTGGCATCATGCTAGTAAGTAATAAAACAGTAACAAGTGAAAACATTCGTCTTGAATAAGACAATAATAAAAATATTGGTACTAAAAAGAATAGCAAACCAAATCCACCTAACCAGTAACCTATTTCTACAATTATAGAATGAGGATTTTGAAATAGCAATTCAACACTCTCAAAACCAGCCCCATCAGAGTATTTAAAATAATTATTTATTTCACCTGAGCCCAATCCTAGTTCTGGTATTTTTTCTAAAAAATGTAAATAAGACCCTAATCGAATTGCGACTGAACTATCAGAATATAAACCGTGCTGTAGTATATCCAAAAAAGAACTCAGCCTTGCAGAAATTCTTGTAAATGCATCACTTTCTACAAATCCTAATAAAAGTACAAAAGCTATTACCACCAAACACAATAAAAAAATATTAATAAAAAATTTTTTGAAATTATTGGTTTTATTTAAAATAAAAAGAATTATTGTAAAAAAAATAGCCGAACGAGAACTTGCAATTATCAACAGCACAAAAGAAATAGTCCAAAAAAGGTATTTATTTTCTTTAAAATAATACTTCTCAAATCCAATGATTATAAATAGCATTAATACCACGATTGCCGCTAAATCATTAGCATTAGTAAAAGTACCTGTAACCATTCCATCATATGCATACAATTCGCTCACTGGTAAACTCACATCGAAAGTATAAGCCACAAGTTGTCCTAAACAAATTATCAATTGAGCGATTAGGAAATAAAATAAAGAATTAAATATAAATTGATAATTTTTTTTACTATCTTCACCAAATAGCATCCGAAAAAAAACTAATGTTGCCATAGGCAATACTATTATCGACACTAGATAAGTAGTAAAATATCGATTTTCATATGGTTCAACAAGATATATTAGTGATGCCCATAAAACATAAGGAATCCATGATAAAACCACTACAAAATAACTTTGTTTGAAATAGCGATTGTATAAAAGCTCATGCAAGATCACGAAAAACGTCGCGACAACTATAAACCCATATGCGATCGTAGCTAAACCAGTAACATAGCGCAAAATGACTGAAAACAAAACTGTTAAAAAAAATAATCTATATGGGTTAATTTTTAAAAGCATATTTTTTTATATAGGCAAACATTGATAAGATGCTAGATTTAAAGAGTAAAAGACCAACCCCAAAAAACACTATCCAAACAAAAATAAACAACGAACTCTTATCTGAATAAAATCCATTAAGACTAGATAAAATAGATAAAGCCAATATTATTAAATAACTCTTTAACTTCGGTATCGGACGCCACACTTTGCAACTAAACTCAGTTCTTAAAATATAAAACACAACAAATGCAAATGTCGTAGAAACAGCTGCACCTAATGCCCCATAAGTTGGTACTAATAAATAATTACCTAAAGCATTTGTTATCATCGCACCTATTGATGCGAGCATCGAAAAAATCGTTCTTTTGGAAATAGCAATACCAATTACTGTAGTTTCAGATAACGTATATAACAATGGACCTATCATACACAGTGTAATTAAATATTGAATCGGTGCATACTCGTCAGGAAGTAAAAATGGTAATATCCAGGAAAATAAAGCACTGAAAACAACAACATAATATATTGACGCTAACACATGTTCTGATATTTTATTAACTAAATTAATGTCAATTCCTTGGGTAAGCCACTTATAGACCATAGGAGCCCAAATAATGTTAAAAACACTTGCAAAAACAGCAACAACTCCTGCTACACTCATTGTTACCGAATAAATACCTAACTCCTCAAATGTAGACATACTTCGTAAGAATAATTTGTCCATAACATCCAATCCCCAAAAAGCAAGACCACCGATTACAAGAGGGAGACCATATTTCATCAAAGTCTGTTGTTGTTTGTTATCGTATTTAATTGAGATGGATGCGTACCACACCTTTCTGGTATTCCAAGAAAATATCAAGAAAACGGCAGTAATAGATAAAGTATGTGCAATTACAAGATTATAAATATCTTTCTGCAACCCCAGTAAAACTGTACTGACAATGAACAAGACGAAAATAAATTTAGGCAATAACTGACTCATTGAATACGCTATTGCTCTATCTTCCATTCGTACAATCAATGATAAAAACCGAGAAACAAAAGTTAAGACGAAGCACATTATGCTGACTATTGATAATAGTCCACTGGGAAGACCATATAATAAAGATGCAATATAGCTAGGTTTAACTAAAAAAAACACTGAAAAACTAACTAGTATTAGAACCAAACCAGGTAGAAAGCAATGTTTAAACAACTTCGATTTGTCATCAGATTCATGATATTCACGAGTATAAGCCTGATCTAACCCTAAAGAAAAAAGCAAAACAGAAAAACTAGCTACTACTTGTAGCATAGCGACTCGGCCTATATCCTCAACAGAATAAAACCAAGCCAATAATGGTAAAGCAATAAATCCGAAGAAAGCCGAACCTAATGCGCCTATAGCATAACCAAAAACTTTATTTATCATGAGTAGATTAGACCGTTAATACACTCTGATAAACATTCTCGAGTTTCTTGCAAACAGCATCTTCACTAAATTGTTCAAAACAGTATTGTCGAATTGATTTAGGATCGAATTTTTCATAATTTTCAAACAAATGACACATCCCACTTGCCAAACCATCCACTGAATCCTTTTCGACTAAATAGCCAACTTGTGGTACGATAATTGACTCAGGTCCACCACTTTTAGTGGAAATAATCGGTTTCCCTAATGCCAAAGCCTCAATTAAAACTACGCCAAATGTTTCATAGTCACTAGATAATACTAAGGCATTTGCTCTGGACAACTCTCTTTTCACCTGTTCTCGGGATAGTCTACCTAAAAAAGTAACCTGTTCGCTCACACCCAACTTTTCAGACAGTGTTTTTAAACTTAACTCTTCTGTACCACTACCACCAATTTTTAATCTAACCTTATTATTGCCTTTAAAAGCTGTAGCAAATGCTGAGATAAGAAGATCTACTCTTTTGTTCCTATCTAAAAAACATACATTAATAAAAGTAAACTGTTCAAAACAGTTATTGAGCTCAACTTTTAAAAAGTCATCATTAACTATATTAGGGATATAAGTCCAAGTATTTTCTTTGAATTTCTTGTCCAAATTAGTTGTAAAAATTTTACTAACCGCTAAGTTTTGGGAAGAATTATCAACTACTTTTTGCAACGACGTCAAAGCACCGTTTGATATTAGTCCTTTTAAAAACGACGATGAATGTTCCGTAATAACATAAGGGATTTTATAACTAATATGTAAATGCAAGGCTATATATCCTGCATATACCATTGAATGCACATGAATTACCTCTGGTTTTCCATGAGAATCGACATATTTTTTAAACAATCTTTCACCAATCCTTTCCCACCTTTTAACACTCAATCGATGCATTTTTGCCGTTATATTAATTGAGTGATACCTAAAAGTTTGGACTCCCTCATCGTCTTCATAACTAATACCATAAGGTTTATTAAAAAAACTTTTATAATCTCGCAAAGAGCGAATAGTTGGAGCTAAAACCCCAACTTTATGGCCCCGCTTCCTCAAAGCAATAGCTTGTTCTCTAAAAAAACTACCGTTAATATCACCTGAATAAGCTGGATACCAAGAAGGAATTATAAGAATATGATATTTTCGAGTCATATAAAATCAAATGTTACTTTAAAAAAGTTGCTACCTAACTTTTATTAGTAACTCAAATTGGCTAAAAGAACATTTACTATTGTTTTCATATTTCCTTTATCTAAGTATGGATGCATCGGCAAACTCAATACCTCTTGTGCAACCAAATCACCCACTGGTAGAGAATCATTAGTAGCAACCGCAGGCTGCTTATTTAAGGGGATTGGATAATGAACAGCCGTAGGGATTCCTTTTTCCTTTAACGCGTCAATCACTTGAGCACGGTTTTTAACACGGATTGTGTACTGTGCATAGACAGACGTATTATGCTCTTCAATAAAAGGAGTTGTATTGATACCCTTTTCATTTAAAAGTTGATTATAAGTTTTTGTTACTTGCTGTCGCAAAGCAATTTCATCATCAAGAATCGCTAATTTAGGCAGTAGAATAGCAGCTTGCAAGGTATCGAGGCGGCTATTTACTCCCACACGAACATGATGGTATCGTCTGTCTTGACCATGACGAGCCACTTGACGAATTACCGTTGCTAATTCCTCATCATTAGTAAAAATAGCGCCACCATCACCGTAACAACCTAAAGGCTTGCTAGGGAAAAAGCTTGTACATGAAATTGTAGTTAGATTACCTGATTTACGACCCTTATAAGTCGCACCAAAACTTTGCGCAGCATCTTCAATTACAGGGAGACCATGTTTAGCAGCGATAGCATTAATTGCATCATAATCAGCACATTGACCGTACAAAGATACCGCAATTATCGCTTTAGTTCTGGGTGTAATAGCCGCTTCAAGCAACTCCGGATTTAAGTTATATGTGCGCTCATCTATATCGACATACACTGGTTTAGCACCTAATACTGCCGACGTCTCTGCTGTCGCAATATACGTAAATCCGGGCGTAATCACTTCATCCCCAGGACCTACGCCCAAAGCCATCAGAGCAATTTGTAGAGCATCTGTGCCATTTGCACAGGTAATGCAATATTTAGCGCCCGTATAAGCCGCTAGCTTTTCTTCTAGTTCTGCGACTTCAGGACCAAGAATATATTTGCCATGCGCCAATACTTTTTGAATATTAGCATCGATTTCAGTTTTAATGCGTGCTTGTTGAGCCGCTAAATCTATAAATTGCATCTTCTCTTACTCTTTAGATAAAAACGAGCCTCTTAATACATACTGCGTGTCAGTATGTGAACATTTAACTTGACCATTGCCTGTTAGCGGCAAATCCAATTGCTCGCCATACTCACTCATCCAACCAATTTGTTTTGCGGGCACACCCACCATCAAAGCATAGGGCTTTACGTCTTTATTAACAACAGCACCAGCGCCCACAAAGGCATACTCACCTATCGTAACACCACAGACAATTGTACAGTTTGCGCCGAGCGTTGCACCTTTTTTAACTAAGGTGTCACGATACTCATCTTTACGCTCAATTAGCGAACGCGGATTGTAGACATTTGTAAAGACCATACTAGGACCACAAAACACACCTTCTTCTAAATGCACGTTATCGTAAACAGAGACATTGTTTTGTATTTTACAGTGGTCACCAATAGTGACCTTATTGCCTACAAAGACATTTTGCCCAAGTGAGACACCCTTACCTATTTTGGCACCAGCACACACATGAGCGAAGTGCCATACGCGACTGCCCTCGCCTATTTGCGCGCCATCATCAACGATAGCCGACTCGTGTTGGTAGAAACTCATTTTTTCAACTTAGGATGGTAATCACCGGTTAAAGGAGCGATCGGTGCATTTCGAATGTGTGAGACGGTAGCGATAGCGGTACGATTTTCATCTAAACCAAAGCCACGTCCTGCTAGTATTTCTTGATAGCTGATGGTATGTAAATCTGTAAAACCACCGGAGAATTCGATTTCTTCTCCATCAACTGTAATTGAGCGGAAAGTGCGCTGTCCAGCATCCTTTTGAGCCTGAGGCACATCATCAAAGTCTACCGACAAGAACCAGCGAACACGTGCGTTTTCATACTCTAAATAACCTGCTGCTTTAGTATCGTCACTCAGGTGAACAATATTTTCTTGTAAGTCACCAAAAATAAAGTGCAACATATCAAAGAAATGCACACCGATATTGGTAGCAATACCACCTGATTTTTTCAAATCACCTTTCCAAGACTGAAGATACCAGTGACCACGAGAAGTGATATAAGTTAAATCTACTTCGTGTTTAGTATCTTTCTTAGAGTTTTGGACTTTTTCACGAAGTGCAATAATTGCCGGATGGACACGTAACTGCAAAATCGTATTAATCTTATGACCCGTATCTTTTTCTATTTCTTTTAGGCCATCAATATTCCATGGATTAAGTACTAGCGGCTTTTCACAAATAGCATCAGCACCGGTACGTAAAGCAAAGCGCATATGAGAATCATGAAGATAGTTTGGAGAACAGATAGAAACGTAATCCACTTTATCACCACTATTAGCACGACGTAACTTATCAAGATGACGGTCAAAGCGCTCAAACTCAGTAAAAAAATGAGCATTAGGGAAGTGACTATCAATAATCCCAACTGAGTCATTAACATCAAGCGCAGCAACCAAGTTATTACCCGTTGCTTTAATCGCTTGCATATGGCGAGGTGCGATATAACCGGCAGCACCAATCATGGCAAATTTTTTCATATTAATACGTTCTTTAAAATATTTAACAAACAATATAGGTATTAAAGCTCAATCTGATAAAAAAGACCTTAACCTATCTCAAGATTAATCCATCACTCACTGTAAGGATATTGTGCAGTACGACAATACTATAAACGAATATCCGCTTCCTGTGGCGCTAAGACATATTTAAGATCATAGAGAACATGTTCTGGCTTACCCAAGTCACGCAACTTCGTTTCACCCATCGCTTTAAACTGCTCATGCGCCACCGCTAAAACAATCGCATCATAAGCACCCACATCAGGCTCTGATTTAACTTCTATACCATATTCCTGCTTAACCTCTGCAGGGTCAACCCATGGATCGTAGACATCCACGTCAATGTGATAGTCCTGAAGCTCATTGATAACATCCACTACTCGTGTATTACGAATATCAGGACAATTCTCTTTAAAGCTTAGACCAAGTACGAGGACTTTTGAACCCTCGACTTGAATTTTCTTTTTAACCATCGCTTTAATTAACTGAGTGGCGACATAAGCACCCATGCCATCATTTAGACGACGACCGGCCAAGATAATTTCAGGATGATAACCAATGGCTTGTGCTTTGTAGGTTAAATAATAAGGATCGACTCCGATACAATGACCCCCAACCAAACCCGGTCTAAACGGCAAGAAATTCCACTTAGTCCCAGCCGCTTCTAACACGGCTTCTGTATCAATATCTAGCTTATTAAAAATAAGCGCTAATTCATTAATTAATGCGATATTGACATCACGTTGCGTGTTTTCAATCACTTTGGCGGCCTCAGCTACTTTGATACTGGAAGCCTTATGAGTACCCGCCGTAATCACTTGTCGATACACTTCATCCACATAATCTGCCACTTCAGGCGTAGAACCAGAAGTCACTTTGAGGATAGTACTCACACGATGTTCTTTATCACCTGGGTTAATACGCTCAGGACTATAGCCTACAAAAAAGTCCTGATTAAAGCGAAGACCTGATACCTCTTCCAGTACAGGAACACACACTTCCTCAGTAGCGCCCGGATAAACCGTAGACTCATAAACTACGATATCTCCCACGGAAAGCACCTTAGCAATACTCTGGGAAGCCTTAATCAAGGGAATCAAATCGGGTTGCTTAGAGGCATCAATGGGTGTCGGAACAGTGACAATAAAAAAATTACAGTTTTTTAAGTCATTAAGCTCAGCAGTGTATTGAAGATTAGTCGCTTCTTTAAGCTCTTCAGCAGATACTTCGAGTGTGTGATCTACACCGCCTCTTAACTCATCCACACGCTTGGTATTAATATCGAAACCGACCACTGGTAGCTTTTTACCAAACTCCACCGCTAGTGGTAGACCAACATAACCCAAGCCGATAACGGCTATTTTTATTTTTGAGAGATCAAACATACCTTGATTCCATTATTACTTTTTAGTAACGCGACTCTTCACTTTACTTTTGATACTTAAGACAAAGCCATTTTAATATAAACAACCCTAACAGATTATGAATCTGCTTGAGCTCTTGCTAATTATCAATGATGCTACACAATACTAAAGACGTGAGTAGCACCTTGATACTCTCCATCTCGTAGAGACTGACGTTCTCATCATTTTAAAATACCCAGCAAACACCATTAAAAATGCTGTGTACATCATAACACCGCTATTATGCCTTAAAAAGGCTTGGGTTAATCCAAAATCGATAAACACGAAAGGCAACAACACACCCGCAACTGCAAGTGAACGCTTAGCTAAGTCCTTATGCTTAAGGTAAGCACTAAAGGCAATAATAGGCGCCGCATAAAGCGCTAGTAAAGTGAGTAGATCTAGCAGACCATGTTTTACCTGACGATCTAAGATCTCATTATGTGCATGAGAGAACTGTGTTGCTGCAACTCCCTGGATTATCCCTTGTTCACCAAGCTCACGTTTAGCTTGAATATACCCCTCTTTGGTCCAACCCATCAATGGTTTTTCACTAATTAGGATGGCAGTACCCTTCCACATTTCCAGACGAGCACCTATTGAAGAGCTTACATTGCCAGCTTCATATGTCTTTAGCTGATTAAAAGCCTGATGGACTCGATCTTTTATACCCAGTTGTGGCAAATTAAATGCCGTAATCGCTAAAATACAAGTAACAATTAAGCCGATAACTTTGACCTTAGTTGAGAAAAAGCTACGATACACGCGATACAGGAAAAAGAAGACGAACGGTAAGCCAATCCATCCCCCACGACTACCCGAGAGAAAAGAACCATTTAGACCACAAAAAGCCCCAACGACAAGTAAGCAGAAAAAGAAGGTTTTATATTTTTTAAGAGTGGATGCCCAACCAAGACCGGCTAAACAAAAGGTAATCCCCACATTTTTAGCAGAGTGAAGTGACCCCCAAAGTTGGACGGTTAGTTTTTATAAGGAGGACTGATTTCTGTATTGCACAGGACTCAGCCCCTTTAGTTTTGTACTTACTCTTTCATGATTATAGTAGTAAATATACTCATGAATCCGTTTCTCTAACTGTTCAATGCTAGTAAATTTTTCACGATAGAACAATTCACATTTAAGTGTACCGAAGAAGCTCTCAATTACCGCATTATCCAAGCAATTTCCCTTTCTCGACATGCTTTGCGTAAAGCCATGGCTCGCTAGTGTTTGCTGATAGCTGTCTAATTGGTATTGCCACCCTTGATCAGAATGGATGAGCGGTTTCTCAGTACTTTTAAGCGTTGAAATGGCTTTCTCCAACATATCACTGACCAGTTTATACACAGGCTTTCTCATCAGTTGGTAGGCAATGATTTGTCGATTGAAAAGATCTATGTAACGACCCCCTAAATTAATACAGCTCTAAAGTAGAACTTTCCTTTAAAATTAACGTATTAAAAGGAGTTTTACAATGAGTAAACGCAAAACAGAAAGTCAGATTATTGCGCTTTTAAAGAAAGCTGAGGCAGGTATACCGGTTGCCGAATTATGTCGTCAAGAAGGCGTGTCAGTCTCTACGTTTTATAGTTGGCGCGCTAAGTATGGCGGGATGGACGTTTCTGAGGCTCAACGGTTCAAGGAGCTTGAAGAAGAAAATCGGCGTGAGACTTTTGCATAAAAGCAGTTAAATACCGG
>NZ_KV792883.1:0-14318 GCF_001808335.1 Oligella sp. HMSC05A10
CCGGTATTTAACTGCTTTTATGCAAAAGTCTCAAGCCGTCGTTGATGGGAAATGCTTGAAATGTTAAAATGCGCGCAAAATATTTTATCTTTTTCAAGTTCTCCTGAGAGTAGGGTTTCTCAATGAATAATATTTACAAAGTTGTATTTAATCAATCACTTGGCGCATGGGTTGCGGTCAGTGAATTAGCGCGTGGTCATGTTAAAAGTATCAGCACAGCGAAGCTATTAAGTGCTGCATTTCTTGTCTTGGGCTTAAGTCAATCTGTAGCGAGCCAGCCTACTGCCATTGATTTTACGAATATTGTTTACAAACCCACTGTAGAGGGTGAGCCAACCAATCCTAATGGCCCTTGGGGGAAAAATGCAGGTGATGGTGCAGCAGTGGCAGGTGCTGGTCAATCAATAAGGGTGACTGGCACGTTAAAAAGCATTGGCGATAATATTAACAGAGGTGCTTTTTTTAATGATAAAGAGATGTCTCCTGCTCTTCTATTGAGACGTCCGGAACACAGGGACAAATTGTTAGATTGGATTGAAACGGATGAGGATAAACTTGCTGCGGCTCGTGAAAAACATTCAGACCTTATTACGAAGGATGAGTTTGCAGAGTATATCGCTCGGTCAGATGGCACTCACGGCCCTAAGGCGTCTAATTATCGCTATGATATTTCTAAAAGAACGGTTCAAGGGGTAGATCCTATTACAGGCTTGAGTAAGTCTTTTCAGGTCTTTGATAATGATAGGATGATAGTCCAGGAAAATATGGGTCCAAGTGGCTCCTTTAATGTTCGTTATTTTGATGAGGACGCAAGAAGAAATTTTTACACCGAGTCAAGATTAGTGACGGCTAAAGAGGGCGGTAAGGCAGAGGTTAAACTTGAGGGAGGTAATCATAAAGATAAAAAAGGCAATCATTATCTTAATATGGCGATAAAGCATAGTCATTTATTTGTTGCTGATGGCAAGGATAGTGAGCTTAGCTTTAGCTTTGATGATGGCAAAAATACCCCGACTAGTAAAACCTTGTATGTTCAGGCGAGCGATACTTACCTTAACTCTGTACAGTTAGAGAACCCCCAAGATCCTAATCCGCAGGTGAAGGGTGATACTGGTCAAACGAAACTTGAAAGGTTTTTTGAATACAATCATTTAGCGGGAACATTTACGCCAACGTTAAATGGTAGCGCTTTAGGTGACGCTAGAACAGTTAGTAATCTTGATGAGTTAAAAGCTTACAACGAATTTCTCATCAGCAAAATTCAAGATAAAACAATTAAGAGTCAAGAGGAATATGACGCCCTATTTGAGCAAGCTATTAAGCGCCAAACCATAACAATTCTATTAGATGAGA
The DNA here is from genome assembly GCF_001808335.1 of Oligella sp. HMSC05A10. Lineage (NCBI taxonomy): Bacteria > Pseudomonadati > Pseudomonadota > Betaproteobacteria > Burkholderiales > Alcaligenaceae > Oligella > Oligella sp. HMSC05A10. The sequence continues at coordinate 1,354 of NZ_KV792883.1, forward strand.
ACAAACTGCCATCTGCACCAGATAAAGAGTACCTGCGAACCATGGGCGCACGTTCCTATTTTCATGCGAGTAATGGCGGTAAGGTGCAGGTCGAAAAAGGTACAGTCATCGTTTCAGATAGGATGAATACAGCGAACCAGGATGGTTTAGCTGATCCGACTGAAAATACCTTTGTCGCAGCTTTTTCTGCGGATGGTGAGGGTAGTGAAGCTATCAATAAGGGTGAATTATTCTTCAGACGTGGGACGATTTATGAAAGCCAAGGCATGGTATCTAAAAATAAAGGTACCGTTATAAATGAGGGAACGATTTATGGGGGCTTAATTCCTGAAAACCTAAGTGATGATAAGCTTCAGCCTTTCGTTAATGCTGGAAGTTTGATGCGGGCTCTGGATGGTGGGGTCATTATCAATAAAGGCACCCTAAATATAGCCCATACCAATCAAAGAGGTTTGCATGCTGATGAAGGGGGTCAAGCGATTAATGATGAGGGTGCTCATATCCATGTTGGCTTTATAGATATCCCAGATGCTCAAAATACACCTCCGAAAACAAAACCATCTATCGGTATGTATGTGCATGGTGCCGGTAAGCATAGCAATAAAGGCTCTATTCATATAGGTAGTAATGATCAGGGTAATTCACCCATTAACCCACGTATTGATGTTATTGGTGTTGTAGTTCATGAAGATGGCTCTGCTAATGAAGATCCTAGCTTTACTAATACTGGGACGATAAAAATTTATGAGAAAATGGGTGGTGCTACTGGTATTTTACTGGATGGCTCCAATAACATAGTTGAAAATAAGGGCGATATTGAAATTTTAGGTAAGGGTGGTGACCGCAATATTGGCATTAGCTTCGCTGGCAATATTGGTAATAAAGTGACCAATACTGCAAACATTATTGTTAAAGGGAAGAACAATATTGGTGTTCACTCATTTGCCACAAATAAGCACTCTTATGAAAATTTATTTTTAAATACTGATAAATCTTCAATTCAAGTGCATGCAGCAGAAGAGGGCGGTTCTCCTAACTACGGTGTTTGGGCTGAAGGTGGTACAGTTCAAATTGATGGTAAGGTAGATCTTCAAGGCAGTAATTCCATTGCGATTCATGCTCGTAATAAAGGTAATGTAGTCTTAGGTGCCACAGCTTCTGTCACAACCGACAAGAATGCCACAAACCAAACCTCATTCTTCATTCATGGCGCTGAAGCGAATATTAAAAATAACAGCACACGGAGTTTAGTTGCTGAAGGTAAATCCTCGACCTTATTCCGTATTGACGGCAAGGCAAGTTATGATGGTTCAGGTGGTAATGCCTCCGGATCCGCAACGTTAGAAGCCAAAGGTGATAAATCCGTAGCACTTCTTGCGACTGCCGAGGGCTCATCCGTAAAGACTGGTTCGGAAATTATCATTGCCTCTGGTGCTGATTCAACGGCACTTAAGGTGGCAGGTGGCGCTTCAGGCGAATTAACTAAAGACACGACACTTAAGCTTACCGGTGCTCGCGCCCGAGCGGCGGTGGTGGATGGCGAGCTAATCACTATTGATGGTATAAGCCAAGGCATACAAGAAGGAACTAAGCTTACCTCCTTTGCAAGCATAACATCTGAATTAGGTGCTAAAGACTCACGTGCCTATGAAGTAACGAATGAGGGCATCTTAGATCATCAGGGTAAAGTCAATTTACAAGGTTCTGATGAGATTGCGGTGTTACTGACTAAGGGCGGTAAGTTTGTAAATCAAGGTAGTATTGTCGTTGCTGGTAATGTTTCCGACGGCGGTAAAACCCGAGCGGCAGTTGATGTCTCAGGCGCATCAACTAATGACAAGTCGTCTGTATTTGAGCACTTAAGCGGCAATGTCCAACTTACTAATGGGCAGTACGGTGATGCAGCCATTCGTATTGGTGATGGAGCTTCGCTTGATATGTCAGGCAAGAATGTATCAGAAGATGCAACCATCAAAGCCGGCGGTGAAGCTAGCGTCATTTTGGTCGATACGGGTGCTAAGAGCTTAACATTAGGTGCAAATACCTTATCTTTATTAGAAGGAGGTACCGGCGCCATTGTTGAGAACAAAGCTGAGATTGAAGGCATTACGATTAAGGACACCGTTTTTGAAGTGACTGATGGGGTTGCTATTCGTACGGGTAGTAAGTTAGCAAAAGAGTCAAGCGGTACCATCAATATCACTGGCGCAGGCACAGGTATTGTTTTTGCGAATCGTGACTCAACTGATCGCACTAAATTCACCACGACTGATAAAGACCTCCACGTCGGTGGTATTGATATTAATATCAAGGACTCTGCGCAAGAAGGTGCAACAGCGCTTTACATTGATACTAAAGGCAAATTCAGTAGTGATGCCAATATTGCATTAAAGAGTACAAAGGATGTTACCGCGTGGAAGATCGTCAACGCTGGCTCTAATCTTGAGAATGGTGGTAATTTAAGCTCAGTCTCCAAAGATGCTATTATCGATTTGAGCTCTTGGATTGATAATGCAAGTGAAGATGGTACTAAGCACAATTTCACGAATACAGGTACGATTACGTCACCAGAGGATGGTGTAGCTATTCGTTATAATGGTAGTGCAGAAAAAACTATTAATCTCACCAACCAAAAGGCAGCAAACGCACAGGATGATAAAGGTCAAGGTGTGATTGCAGGTTTAATTGATTTCGGTAAGGCCACAGTCAATTTAATCAATGCCAATGGGGGTGTGATCAAATCCTTAGTGACTACTGCTGACCAAGCTGACAACATTACCATTACAGGTAAGGGTTCAGATCTTAAAGGTGGTATGAATTTAGGTGCGGGTGACAATACTATCCTTATTGAGGATGGCGCTGTGCAAACTGGTCATATTACTACGAGTGAAGGTAAAGACACCTTAACACTTACTAAAGCTAAAGTGACAGCTAAGGTGGATTTAGGTGCGGGTGATGATACGGTTGAGATCAATAATTCCGGTGTGGATTATACAGACGCCTTTACGTACTTAGATGGAGGTGAGGGTAAGGATACGCTTACTCTTAATGCGTCAAAACTGAGTATTCAGCCGACTGATAGCAAGGCAGGTGGAATCCATAATGTTGAAGCGATTAATCTTAAGGAATCAACACTTGAAATTAATCGTCATTCAATTGTGCATAACGAATCACCTAATAAGGTCACCATCGATCTTGATAAGGAGTCACGTTTAGAACTGAATGGAACGGATTCAAAGGACGCTCTTCGCTTCGGGCATAATCTTAAGTCTGCAAAAGAGGCTGTTTTCAAAATCACTGGCAACAACAACGCCTTTAGATTTGCAAATGCTAAGGATGCTAACTATGAAAACCATAAAGGTACCACTGAACTTCATAACGTAAATGCGACTATTGATGATGCCTTTGCTAACGCGGTAAAAGCCGGTACCTTGCAGCTGTCAGATGGTTCAGCAGCTACGGTTGCAGATGCGGATGGATCTAAAGAGATTGGTCATCTGACGATGGATGGTGGTAAGCTTGTCATTGATAAGACCGTTATTCCAAGTAAGCCTGAAAATGCAACGGCGTTAGTTGTGAAGAATCTAAATATCACGAATAATAAGGGTTCTGTTGAGCTTACTGATACAAAGGAATTTTTGAATGACTTTGATACTAAAGGTCATCTAGCCAATACCACGCAGTTAGGTCTATTAGCACAAGATAATGGTAAGTTTGTTGTGAATGTAGTTGAGGCAACAGGCGATGTTAACGGTGCTGGCCTTACGCTTAAACTCGGTAATGAAGAAATTAATAAAGAAACCACGCATACCTTAGCTATTAAACAAGATGGTGAAAAGGTTGCTGATGCAACTTACGGCCTTCAAGGGATGGTTTCTGCTGACATGCCGAATAAAGGGATTAATGTTGTATATGGTCTAACCACGTTAAAGTTAGCTGAAGGTAAACAGCTTGAATTGAGACCTGCAGGTGATACTCAAGATGATGCTACTCTCACGGCTCAATTAACGGGCGAAGGTGGTCTTTTAATTAATAAAGCAGGTGATTTAGCCGAAGTATCCATTAGCAACGCTGATAATAAATTTACAGGTCAAACAACGGTTAAGGGTGGTACTCTGAAGCTACTTTCATCTAATGCCTTGGGGCAAAAGGATTCTCATACGGAGAAAGTCGCCTTAGAGAATGGTTCAGCCCTAGCCTTGGTTGGCGAAGAAGCTAAGCCAATCTCGGCGTATGCTGGTGCTTTAAGTACTACGGATGAGTCTAAAGTTACGCTGACTGCGGCAAATTTAAACTTAAGTCATCGAAAAGAAAAAGCGAGTACGATTGCAAAAGCTAATACCTTATCGGGCGATAAGCACTCGACCATCACCTTACTGGGCACGGATAAGGATTCCTCATTAACTATTCATGGTGCTCAGGATCGCTTTGCGGGTAAAGCTATCGCAGAAACAAACACCTCTTTTATCTTAAAAGACAAAGCTGCTTTAGGTTCAGCGCAAATTGAACTCAAAAAAGATGGTAAAGCGGTGTTTGATGCAGTGAGTGGTAACGTCGCTAATCAGCTATATGGCGAGGGTACTTTAGTTGCTAATAAGAGCGATATTTCCCTAACTGCGGATAATAGCAAATTCAAAGGTAAAATTGATATCAAAGATGATGCCAAGGTGTTAGTAGAGGCGGTTAAGAGCTTAGGTCAGGCGTTGATTGCGACTAACGATAAGGGTACTCTAAGCCTTTCCAAGATGAAGGGTGATGACGGCAAACTAACTAACGAAATCACAGGCAAAGGAACCGTTGCCACCGTTAATGATGCTCAGATAAGCTTAACGAAGAAAAATAATGATTTTGCTGGTACGTGGGATATCAACGATAATACTCAGATTAAAGCCACAGACTTAGGCCAGCTAGGTAGTGCTGCGATTGCGACTAATGATAAAGGAACCTTAAATCTATCTGCTATAAATGCTTCGTTTGGGTCCAATACTGTAACGGGTAAGGGTACGATTTCGTTAAGTGATAAGACCTCGCTTACCTTAAATAAGGATAGCTCTGCGGATAAATTTGGCGGCACCTTTGATATCCAAGAGGGTACAACCTTAAAGGCGAACCGTAGTTCAGCGACAGCAGCAACTGAACTAGCGCACCAGATTAAAGGTAAGGGTACCTATGCGGTTAACGCAAATGGTCAAGGGATTCACTACAAAGCAGAGGATTACTCAGCATTTAAAGGCACTTTAGCGCTAAGCGATGCGGTATTGACATTAACTGATGAGAACCTCAAAGCTACGCATAGTGATACGACCTTGGTATTAAATGGTGGTGCTAAATTAAAAGGCGCACAACTTGACGCACAGAAGGAGATCGGTTCACTGCACTTTAATGGTGGTCAGATGGACATTGAGAATAGCGTCATAGGTCGCGAATCACCTAATGAAGCGGCATTGTTAGTCAAGGACTTAGAGGTTAAGGCAGCATCAGGCGTTTCAGTATTAGCAGACGACTTTAACAATGACTTACCATTGCCCGATCAGATGATTTCCCTTTTACGTCAGGACGATGAGCCTGCTAAGGCGATTCATCTTATTAAGGCAACAGGGGAGGTTGTTGGCGATGAAGCTGACTTAACAGTGAAATTTGTTGATGCAGAGGGTAACGACAGAACACCACAACCAACGGTTGTCGCTATTACCCAAGACAATGAGAAGGTTGCTGATGCCTCGTATGGTTTAAGCTCTAAATTAATAGACGCGACAAAAACCAACGACACGCAGTATAAAGACAAAGGCTTGTATGCACAGTACCTATTGCAAAGCCTCAACCTAGTTAAGGGTAAACAGCTACAGTTAATTGCCGATGAAGGTAATCAGTCAAGTGATGCAACAACCTTAAGCGCTCAATTAACGGGCGAGGGTGGAGTTTCGGTTAACACCCCAGGCTCAAAAGATGAGATTACGATCAGTAATGAGTCGAATGACTTCACAGGTCAAACAACGGTTGAGGGTGGTACTCTGATTGCCGGCTCGGCGAATGCGCTAGGTTCTGCGGATAGTCACAGCAACCTTCTTGAGCTTAAAGCTGATGCTTCCTTTAAGTTAGCTGATAATTTAACGACTAAGGATACCGTCTATGTTGGTTGTGTTAAAGCGGATGAGAAGTCTGGTGGTATTCATCTATCGTCTGGCCATCTAGCGATTCATGGTTGCGCCGAAGATATGGGTGACAGTGTGATTGCTGAGGGTAAACTCCAAGGCGATGAAGATGCAATGCTTGAATTAGCCACACCAAAGGACGGCAATAAAAACAAGCTTGTATCCACTGGCGCTCAAAATGATCTAAAGGCGAAGATAACTATTCAATCTGATGCCATCCTCCAGATAGATGATGAGAAAGGCGCTGGTAGCGGTGCAGTGACTATTGCTGATAAAGGTGAGCTTATCATTAACGCCAATGGTAACGTCGCTAATCAGCTTGACGGTGACGGTCAAATCACCGTTAACAATGAAAAATCTGTAGAGCTATCTGGTAATAACGGTGGGTTAAGTGAAAAGGCTAAAATCAATTTAGGTGATGATGCTACACTCCTCGTTAAAACGCCTAAGGATAACCTTGGTAAAGCCAATGTGGATACGCAGAACTCAGGTAACGTAATCCTCGAAAATCCAAATGGAACCATTGACGCTACAATAGCGGGCAAAGGGAACGTTGATTTCTCTGGCTTATTTGAGTTAATGCCAAAAACCTTAGAAAGCTTTACTGGTAAATTAAAAGGCAAAGATAACAGCACCTTAATTGCCGGTAAGCAAAATGAACCTATTCATCTTAAGCTTTCTACCTTAGAGATTGATGAGACGTCCACCGTGGCGGCCGTGGGTTCCTTAAAGGGTAACGTCATTAACCAAGGCACCTTTATCGTGGGCGATCTGCAAAAAGGTGATGGTAAAGGCCCCGGATCTAAGTCTAACTATACTGTTGGTGGCGATTTTACCAATAAAGCGACGGGTCGCATTGTTCTAGGCTCACCGAGTGACTTAGATAGCAATGTCGGATCAGTCCTAACGGTAAATAATAACTATCACGGTGAAGCTGGATCGACCTTACATGTCAACACGATATGGAACAATCCGAATTACTCTGAAACTGACCGTTTAGTGATCAAAGGCACTGCTACAGGGCGCACTGAAATTGTAATTGCCGATGGCGTTATGCGTGGTGATGTGAGTGCTTTTGAGGATGATAAGTACACCATTAATGTGGTTGAGGTTGCTAAAGCACATGAGGGTAACGTCTTTACCGGTTCAGCCGAGACGCAAGGGGCTGAGCAGATACAGTTAGTTAAGGTGGGTAATAACTACCAGTGGAAGCTAAATGGTACATTCTCGCAATCGGTGCCGGGCTATGCACAAGCGCCGGTCGCTAATACTAACCTAGGCTTCTCAACGATTGGTACCTTACATGAGCGTCTAGGCGCGAAGAGCCAATACACCAAAGATGGCATTAGACTATGGGGTCAAATGAAGCTTGGCGAACTTGACTTAACAGGCGCCGATCGCTTGTACTCTGAGAGCGATTACAGAGCGTGGATTTTAGGGGCGGATATCGCCACGCAAGTTAACCCTGATACCAAATCACACAATATGACGGGGCTAATGCTATCCTACACTGACGCTGAAATGGATACCTTTGACAAAGAGCGTAAAGTTGATGGCATTATTTCAGTGGATAAGCTAGCTGGTAATGTTGATACTGCAAGATATGGTTTAGGAGCCTATCATACACGCTACCATCGTAGCGGTGCTTATTTGGATTTGGTGACCGAAGTGTCAAAAATCAAAAACAAATACAGTTCACGCAATGGCATTCGTGCCAAGCAAGATGGTTGGTCAGCCATTGTATCAGCCGAGGTAGGTCATCAATTTAGCTTAGCCAATGACTTCTTTGTTGAGCCACAAGCGCAATTGATGTATCAACACCTTAGCTTAGATAGCTTTAGCGACAAAGCACGTAAAGTGGATCCTGATACCATCAATGCGGTGCGAGGTCGAGTCGGTGTTCGTGCCGGTAAAAACTTTGTACAGCCTGATAGCGTTCATACGAACTCCCTCTACGGCTTAGTGAATGTGGTCAGAGACTTTACGAGTAGCCCGAGTGTGCAGGTGGGTAAAGATAAAGTAGCTGAGAACTTCAACCGTACATTTGTTGAAGTGGGTATTGGGGGTCAAGCAGCCCTTGGTAAATCACTTAGCCTCTATGCGGATGGCCTTTTAGAAAGAAATTTAGATGGTAAAGAGCGCAGTGGCTTTAGAGCAAAAGTCGGCTTGAAGTATAGCTGGTAACGCTAAGCTAATCCAAGCAAACGGTGAGTTGTTGTATATTACAACACTCACCGTTTTTTTATCATCATCACAGTTCAGCAGTGGCTTATACGTTGAAATACCTTAGGAAGAACGACCGCGAATGTAGCGACTCAAATTACCATCATTTTGTAAGAGTTAATGCTTATTAATAGCGCTCATCTCTCTTAAGTACTTTAAGGGGTAAGGTAGCACGGTGGGTGCTTTATAACCAACAAAATCGACGTCTAATAATGGCAGGATTTTTTGATGAAGTACATCACCTTTGAGTGCCTTCAGTTGTTTGATACGTATCATATGCGGTAAACTCTGCTTTAGGGACTGCGTATAATAACCGACGGAGTACCATGCGTTAGCCTCATCAATTTGTCCTGCCTGGACAGAAAACAAATCAGGCATAAGCTCAAATAGTTTATCTTTGCTCTTACTCACACTCAGTGTCACACCATTCTCATAGAGTTTATTTCGTATAAGCTGATTTTGTTTGCTGGAGGTATGGAAGTGTTTATTGATTAGTTGTCTAAGCGTTGATTTATCCACAACATCAGTTTGATGTAGTTCAGTAATGAAAGCATGCCAGCACTCATCAGAAGCAATTTGGCAGTCTTCAATTAAAGCGATTAATTCGTTTGGATTTTTTAAGTGCTGTGGAAGCGCCTTATCTTTTTGGCGTATCTCCTCCTCAATCAGCGATAAATTAGGCAGTACACATTGCTCATAATCTAAGATGATGTTCACATCACCAGCGGATGAGATAACAAAGGCCTCTATTGTCCTTCTTTGTCGATAAGCATGGCCATTAATTGCACTTTGTACATGTTCAACGGCATCAGTATAAGGGTGGTCATTAAATAACAAGCAGAAATCATGAAAAATGTAGCGTAATTCGCCGGTTTCTTTTACTTCCAATAAATGGCAACCATTTTCCTCAACTGTGCCAAATACCCAAGTCCCTTCTAAATATAATTGACGCTCTTTGGTATCAAAGGAATTAAATAGCGTCACTGTTTTGTTGATGACGTCTTCTTTGATTAATAGTTCTTTAAGTAGGTTTTGTAGTACGAGTTTTCTTTGATTTTTTTGGCTCTGGCTATTAACTTTTTGTATCGTTGCATTATCTTTATCTTTGCAGTTCTGATAATTATCATCAGTGATATGCTGCTTGATACGGTTCTCATCCGTTGAGTAGGGGTCATTGATTTCTTCGTAAGCTTGTTTAGGCTTAATTAAGCAGATGTGTAGCGCATCTTTTGATTCACGGGTACCAATAGATGACTCTATTCCCATTTCTGCAAGTTGCGTCTGCATATCAAGTACTAGTGGCCAGCTTTCTTCGGATTGTATCTTATCGACCAAGCGAACGCGTTTTGTTTTAAGGAGGTTGATGAACTGGCGATCGTTATAAAGGATGTATAGTCTATCCCTTAATGATTCATCCACAGCCAAGCTTACCCAACTAGCAGTTACCATGGATTTATATCGCGCATTAAAACGCCGTAATAGTTGATGCAAAATCCCCATACGACTGCTTTCAAAGCTGGGATAATCTGCAATACTAAGGGCGTCACTGCTCGCTTTAGTGCCTGGAATACCCGCTCGAATAAAAACGTCCCAATTGTCCTTGTGCTTGTAAATGCGTTTTAGTGAGTGAAGACCGAGTTTGTAAGCTGGTCTATTTAATTTTTTCTGCCGTTGTCGTTCATCTGTTTCAGCGTGAAAAATAGCCCCTTTGCTCTGAAAGGTAACAGCATTTGCATTGAGTATCATCGCATTGTTTATAGTAATCTGGTGAGCAATGATTTTTTTAGAGTTTCTTTTTGGGTTTAATAATGGGACATATATTAATGATCCGTTGAGGTTATGAAAGTGTAAGTTTTTGCTGGTTGAGTTAGCTAAGGCATTAAACAATAACTGGTATAGCCAAACCTCTGGGATCTCAACATTTTCACCATAGCTTTTGTTTGTATAGTTAGCTGCGGCATAGACGATATCTACTTGTATATTCTCATACAGAGGGTCGCTAGAAAGCCGTTGACGAATGGTTTCGATATCAGCTGTGTTTTGCTTACTAAACATGGCGTAGGCATATTTACCATAGCGGTATAAGCAGGCTTCCGCTCGCTCATCTGTTAGTAGTTTGTCTAAATGATGACTGTTAGCCCATTGTTTACTTTTTGACTTGTCGTTTTTATCCGCTTGTTGCCATGTAAAGCGTAAGAAATTATATGCCTCATTAAGGCTTGCAAAATCAGTATCAAAGCTAAGTTTATTCGTCAATGTCGTCTTCTTTGTCCCCATAATTAACCTCCGCAATTTTTTTGTTAATTGAGTTGATTAACTCCGTATTTGGTAGCGTATCAAACAAAAAGTTAGGAATCTCAACAATTTGCTTGTCACCATCCTCCGATCTGGCAATGTGATAATCCAGCGTGTCATTTTCTTCGAGTATATTGATGACAAAAACTAAGGCAGCATTAATTTGGTCCATTTTTTTGAATATTTTGGCACGCTCTTCTTTGCCATCTTTCAGGTTCTTTGACCAATGTTTAAAGTCCACAAAGATATCAGGTGTAACCATAAAGTCAAAGATTTCATATTGATTACTCGGCATCTCATGTAGTAGGGGTAGACCATATTCATTCCATAAGTAAGCCCCACAAATTTCACCTAAGCCACCTTTATAGATATTGTTAAAGAGAATGGGTTGTAACCAATGTTTAGACGCAGATAGTTTGGTAGCGTAGCCATGTTTTTCGAAATGAGCTTTTAGTCCTGAATGGCTCATTAATTTATCAAGCCTAGCACTTTGTTCACTAACGCAATATGCACCAGCTTGGTAGTCGCTTAAGATTTCAACTTGCTGATAATCGCCTTTTTGTGTGTAAAAATAAGCTGATTTAGGCTGCTCAAAGTTGGTATAAAAGAAATGATATAGTGATGCGCTTATCTCGCTAAGTTGTGGATGGCGAAGACATACCTCTCTTATCATTTTCCAGTATTCAATTGTCGCTTCATCAGCTTCTCCTCGACTAAATTTACTTAAAATAAGGTAAATAGCATCTCTCACCTTAGTTAAATCTTTAGTGGCAATGGCGTTGTATAAAATATTGCTAGGTTTTCTTTGATTGGCAATAGCTTGGCTAATATGAATAAATTCGGGCAATTGAGACATATCTCCCAAGTCATCCACCCAGACATCGATTAATGCGCGATCCATATGTAAGTGAATGGTGGGCGACTTCATATTGGTGCGGCATATTCGTCCTATGGCTTGGATCAATATTTGCATCATATGCAGCTTATAGTCATTGTTTTGATAGATATTGCGTGCCGTTTTAGGGGTATGAGCATTACTTCTCCCTAGGTATGATAAAAAAGCTCTTTGTAAGTAGCTTTTAAAGTCATTATCCGTCAGGCAAGAAATCTTCAAATACTCAAGTTCATAAATATGTTTGACTAGGTCGTTGACAGTCTCAATATTTTTTTTGTAAGTATTCACCAAAAGATTAGTTGGCTTATCAATATAAAGTCCATCAAAATCAGTGAAAGTATTAGCCTCAAAATCATTTATTTTTACCAGTTTGCTTTCTTTGCCTTCTGGAATAGGGTATTGAATATTAATACCCGCCCCTAAGGTGATGTAGGTCGATAAAACAAAACGTTTCTCCCCTTTTTTTAAGGCTGACTTTGTTAATTCGAGCGTATCGAGGCTATCTGCGCCAACAATGGTGACAATTTCATCTTGCGCTTTTCTTTGCTCCGCTTCGCAAGGTAGATATATCTCAATGAGCTGTTGACAGTATTCACAGATAAAGTCTCGTTCTTTTTTATAGCCTTTACTGAACATCAATAAAAAGGCAGAAATGTCTTGGGTTAAGTAGGCAACCCATAGTTCAAAGATTTTGTAATATTGCTTGAGATAGTGTAGAGCGCTGTCTTCCCCATGCATTTCGAGGACTTTTTGGATTAAAAAATCGATATCATCTTCGCTGGTCTTACTTTGTTCTTTGTCGACTTTAAATAAACTTAGTAATTCTTCTTTGACTTCTTCACGTTGAAGATCGAAACCTAAACCATGCCAATGGGTTTGAATGCTGATTTTGTCATAATGTGCTTTACTGTTAATAAACTGCTGTTGAAGAGCTGCTCGATGCTCATCTGATAGTTTAACGACTTGTGCTGATAAATCCTGCTCTAATGAGGAGTTCAAATAGTGTAAATCGTAGTTGCCTAATCGGCTCTTTATATTGGCAGTTGCTGACACACCCACAACCAAATAATTGCGACACCAGTTAAGGAAGAGTAATTCGGCCGCACATGGGAAGCTGTAACTCTGAACTTTGGTTTGAGCAGCATGACTTTCGCTATTCAGAATTGAATGATAAACGAAGCCTTTTTCATAGAAATGCTTCGATAGCAGTGATTTTAAATCATTGTTAGGCTTAGTTGGTGCTAAGTTTTTATGGTAACGCCAGTTTAAAGCAATCTTTTGATAGTTAATTTCATTGAATAACTGCTTTTTAGTCGTATCAGGTAAGTGATAAAAATCTAAATAAGTGGCGACAGCATCAGTAAATCCGGTATTTGTCAAGCGAGTTGTCCGATATTTCA
>NZ_KV792884.1:0-3098 GCF_001808335.1 Oligella sp. HMSC05A10
GCATAATGTGAGCAGAAAGTGCTGGGTCATTACATTACGTAAAGTCCGCACTATCAAAGCAGTTCCTAACTTTACAGCATGGGCAGAAGCTGCCCATGCTGACGATCTATTCATTTCTGCTATTACTATTATGGAACTTGAACTTGGTATCTTATCGATAGAACGAAAAGATACCATTCAAGGTGCATTGTTACGCTCATGGCTGGAAACACAGGTTTTGTCAGAGTTCGTTGACCGAACCCTATCCATTGATTCAATAGTGGCTCGCAAATGCGCTAGGCTGCACGTACCTGATAGGCGTGGAGAACGTGTGCGCTCATTGCCGCAACTGCACTCACCCATGGCATGATAGTAGTCACTCGCAACATTAAAGATTTTGAACCTACTGGTGTACTTACTTTAAATCCATGGCATTTTTAATGACAGTGCGTATATTGAGTCTGTCTTTAAGGTGCTTGTCAACGACAGTTTAATTCTGAGCCCCGATCATTTAGGGGCAATGCTTGTCAGAGCTCCTCAGATTTGGGTTCGAGCTCCTTAGATTTGAGTTCGAGCTCCTTAGATTTGAGTTCTAGCTCCTTAGATTTGAGTTAGAGCTCTTTGCATTATCTAAAGACTTGCGTAATCGTTCTGAGTTTTTGGGGCTGGACAACAAATAGGACGTCTCCTCAAAAGCATTAAAGTGTTTGAGGCTTATTAGTACAGCAGGCTCACCATTCTGACGGGTGATAAGAACAGGGCTTCTGTCCTCGTTTACTTTATCTAATATTTCAGCTAAGTTTTTGCTAAGATCTTCAAAAGAAATAACTTCCATTTGTGCCACCTTTAAAAAACAATTAGGTACGTATAGTTGCACTTCTACGAAGTTTGACCTTAAGTGCTAAGTGAATACGTTATCAAAAATAGTGGTCAAGCATACCCTGTGCGTTTGTTGCTGACTCGTGCGGCTGATAATTGTCGTTTGCCTTTTGAGTTCAACTCACCAAATGCTGATACACAACGAGCGATTGAGACTTATGCTTGCAACTCAGAAATTAACTCTGGACGCTTATCTAGTAATTGGATTAATTTTAATGCGGCGCCACTCGGATTACGTACACCTTGTTCCCATGATTTAAGCGTATTTACTGAAATACCAATTTGCTGAGCAAACTTATTTTGCGACAACCCAAGCTTGTGCCGAGTTTGTGCTACAGGAGACACAAAAACTTTGGTTTTGCGCCCATATTGGCCATTTTTAACTTCTGTTAAGGCCTGGGTTAAGCTCTGACGAATCTCTTCAGCGTCCGGATCATCTGCAATGACAGCAGATACGATATCATCAATATTCCAATCTTTTGTTTGATTACTCATGTCATGCTTCCTTTAAGTTTGTTTAATCGTTTATCGTCAATATTGCTCTGGGTGTTTTTAGTATAAATATAAAGTAAAAGTATATTGCCATCATCGAGCATATTGTAATAGATTATTCTCACTCCACCGCGTTTCCCTTTTCCTGCGACTGACCATCGTATTTTTCTCAAGCCCCTCCCATTAGGAATTACATCTCCTTCTAATGGATTTAATGATAAATGACTAATGAACTCAAGTCTTTCTAACTCAGACCAGATAGTGTCAGCCTTACTTTTAAATGATTTTGATTCAATGACTGTGTACATATAAATATTATTGGAATACATTGTACTATAATACCTAGTATTCTCAAAGGAAAGAGTTAATCAATTAATTACTAAAGACACCATCATAATTGTGTTTTGAATAATTAATTGACTAATGCTTGACTTTGTCCACCCCACTAATGTTAATGGTAGTTGTTTGTCAGAGATCCTTAGATTTGAATTATGTTTTTTGTATTATCCAAAGACTTGCGTAATCTTTCTATCTCGCATTTGTAATAAACCAAACATATACTGAAGCCTCTCATAGTTATACAGTCAAAAAATGCTAGCTTCTACAATTAAAGATCATCCTCTCTGTTCCTTGCTCTATACATTTAGCGGTTTGTTTTTGTTAGGATTGCTTCTTCGCCCGCAGACCACTGAACCACAAGAGAATGTCTTGGGCTGGATTGTTTGTTTGGTGCTATGGCTGATCAATTTTATATTAATTTTCAAATATTATTTTTTACCAAATAAAGCGATTTTAAGACTAAAAAAGACGGACAGAAAAGTCGCTGCAGAAGTAGTTGAGGATCATGTCGTCGCCTATAGGGAGCAGAGTAGTTTATTGAATCGTCGTTTGACGTTACGATTCAATAACTTATCCGGAACTGCGATATGCCATGAGTTTCATTTGACTGCGTCTAAGCGTCGTCTGGATGAACTGACGAAGAGCGAGCAGCCAACCTTCGATGAGTACGTTGCGGCTCACAATCAATTATTAGAAATGACAGCTGATGGGGCTCAACGTGCCATCCCACTCTATATTAATCAGGCCGATGAGGAGCCAAGTTATTGCTTTGCTGATGAGGAGGTAGGTCCCACCACCAATCGTAAAAAACAAGGTGCCTATATCCTATTGATTGCTGCGATGTTTGGCATTGTGCCTTTGTTGTTTTTGATAAGTGCTGCCAAACCATTAACTCTAAACTTTCTGGACCCCTGGGCGTTACATCCAGTCTTTGCTTGGTTGCTATGTGCCATGGCATTTATGGCAACGTTAGATGTATTGAATGGTAAAAAGTTGTCAACAAAAATTTTCTCAAAAGCAAATAACCGTCGCACTCAACATACTTTTTACCCGATCTTGTTCTTTGGTTTGCCGGCGATTACACAAAAAATTAAGGCTAAACGAATAGATACCACGGATGATGTGGAGCGTTACCAAGTGACATTAGAGTATGTCGATCAACAGTCACAAATTCAAGTCATTGAGCTCACAGCAACGGTGGATGCGGGGATAGAGCAATTAATTCATACATTGCCCGAACGGCGTAAGATCCTGTACCTTGCGCAGGACCCAAGGCAAATTATCTTCTTAGATACAAAAAATGGTGAGTTTTACCATCGTACCTTTGGAGGTTGTTTTGGTACAGATTAATAAGAGCGCGTAGTGGAGCATATATATGGAGCCTGTAAATAATTTTGTGTAACTTCCTT
>NZ_KV792885.1:0-4886 GCF_001808335.1 Oligella sp. HMSC05A10
AAAATCAAGTTACACAAAATACCTTACACCCTCCCATTGAGTACCGTCTAAAGCCTCCAACAACTCTAAGCAAAGGCTATTTACTTTCTCTTCTCCAAGCTCGTAACCATGCAATCTTTCCAACCCGTTATCAGTGCAATATCTTTGAATTATTGGTGCAACTTTGGTTTCAATTTCACCAACGGATATTACTGCGCCTTGATAATAAAAAGGTGAATTTTCAATAAAAATCTCTTTTCCTGAGTGTCCTGACTCATCGGCATATATGAAAGCACCTTCTTTACCTTTGCTCATATCTACCCCTATGTGACCATGCCGGCCTGTGAATATAACGCCGTGCTCACCGGCACATGCTGCGGAGAGCGTTTTGTGTGATAATGGAGCGCAGCGACAGACACAAAACGAGCCTAGCAGTATGTGTCCGTGTGCAGCAATTTGTTAGGACTTCTTTAAGCTCAGCCAATTTTTATGAAAAACCGGCATTTTTCTTTTAACCGGGTATTTGTTATTGAAAAAATCGTACTTAGGCTGTGAATATACTTTCAAAACCCACTGTTCATCGTTATCAAAAAACGAAAACATAATATCTCCTGAATCAGAAAGAGAAACATTTCTGAGCATCCCTTCCGAATACATTGCAGAAAGCTCCAGTGAATCCATGAGATGCAAACTATTGCTAAAATAGTATACGTATAGCGCCTCTTCGAAAGGGTTTCCTTCCGTGACCAGAACAAGGAAACTTTCTCCAATTCGATACTGCGCTTCCAGCACCTTTCCTGAAACCTCAATTTGTTTTTTTAAACTTTTGTTTTCAAGCAATACTCTTGGCGTTTCATTAGGTTTTTCTATCGTATCTATTATATGAAATTCCTTTATTTCCTTTATGGGCATCAGAAAAACCACCCAAAAGTGAAATCAGCACCTAGCGCACCCAATGCACCACCTACAAACACCCCGATAGTGACACAAACAGGAGCACCCGGCTCACAGGCGAGTCCTGCCACCGCACCGCCAGCAGCACCTCCGGCGAAACCTCCACCAATTATGACTCCCTCTCTCGCCGTAGCAGTTACCTTATCTTCTGCAACAGCGATGTTGTAAACGGCAACGCCGATAGTAACAACCAACAGTCCTCGGCCCAGCTTACTATATTTACTGGCCTCAGCATTCATAGATGGTCTTGGTCTACCAGAGCTTTCTATAATCTCGAGATATACCCTATTCTGATTTTCGGCGGATAAATTCAAAAACGATTTACCAAACATGCTCTTTGCATATTTATCAGTCAATTCTGATAGTGTTAATCCCGTCTTCTTTAATTTTACCGCTATCGCTTTGCCTACATCACTTGTTCGTAAACGTTGCGCTTCAAGAATTTGGTTTCGTATCCCTTGAACCTGCTTTGCTGCTTCTTCTGCCGTTATTGCTCCAGAACTAACTTTTGCGCGGTATTCTTGAGCCAATTTTCTGGTTTGGTTGATGTAACTCATCCTGACCTTGCCATCATTTATAAACCTATGGGCAAAATTCATGGCGACTGACTCCATTTGAGATAAGGAACCTTCCAATAAACTTCTATCATAAACCTGACTCATTCAATTGATCCTCTTGTAGTCCTAACGTAGAGCTAAGCCGACCGCTGGAGCGTAGCGGAAGCGGGTCGGCTTGAGCGCCATGTTAGCCGATGTGTTGCTTTGATTACTGTTGTGCATCCCTCTCGCGACAACTCAATGAGGCAAATCTCCCTTGTGTAAGGGTGGCGTTAATCCCCACGCTGCTCAATTCCTCTTGGAGATTTACATTGTCTGTAAATGTGCAGCCGTTTATGCGTGCGAAATTTTCAAGATTTTTAGTATTCCCTATGACCTTGACTGTTACGCCGACACCCGGACTAACACAACATCCAATGTATTGTGACATGTATTCTTCTTCAATTACTATGAGGTCATGCCCCATGAATTTCGCTGGTTTATTCACGAGGTAATAATCAGTGTAATCGGCTCGTTGGTTAGGCTTTTTGTTAACTATCCCTTCTCGCATATAAGCCTGAATAGCCTTCCCAGAGTTGCCAATTCTTTCCGTTGTTCCTTTTTTTAGCCGTAGCGCACTGGTTAATCCGCTTTCTAGACTTTGGTCATTTAAAGCCATAACTTGACTATTGAAAACTGTAAAGAGAATCAGGGTAAAAATTGTACGAGTAATGTTGGGGTTATACATTTAAAGTTCCTTTCGTGGGTTTTGTGGAGGCTAACGAACGTAAGTAAGCCGCCCGCCGAAGGAGGGTCGGCTTGACTGCTCAGTTAGAATTTTTATTGTGCAATGCCGAGTTTTAGTTGTGCTATTCGGTTGATTTCTGGCTCGTCATTAAGTTGCCAACCGGAAGTCAGAAGTCTAGTCATATGCTGCTTGTTGTAAAGAAATGGCATAACAATTTGAAATAGACCAAAGGTGACGGCTGTTAGTATGAGGTGAAGTACGCCGACACCAATTTCTCCTCTAATTATTGGAACAAGCCATCCGAAGAGAAGGTATGTCCAGCAATAGCCGAAATATCCTTTTTTTACTAATCCGGATGCGCCATGTTTGACCATTACAGATTTTTGGGGGCCCATTATGGCAAAGCCAAGAATGACCGGGGAGAACATAATTAAAACAATAAGCCAATGCCAAATTGAAGAATAACCCATTTATTCACTCCTATAAAAAATCTAACGCCTCAATAACCGGCGCAGCTTTGCTGCGTCCGGCGCCGAAGGCGCGAAGTTGATTGACTTGTTATGTTCATAGGATTTTTTTCTTTAGTTCGGCTGCCTTTGCGTCGAACTCCTCTTGTGTTAATACACCTTCATCTAACAATTTTTTGTACTCAAGCAATTCCTCGCGCGCTCTCTTTTGAGAAATGTCTTTAGTTACTTTTCCTAAAAATGAAGGTCCAGAGTGAATTCCTATTGGAGAAGGAAGATTTACTCCCACCAGTATCAAGAGAGTAGTTACACCTGCATATACCATTCCGCCGTAGGCAAGAAAATTACCTGGACCTCTGATGTCGGCAAAATCATGCAAACTTGCCCCAACAACAAAAATTGCGCCGCCTACGAGAGCGTGAAAGAGTATTTTTTTAAACATCTAATATTCGACCTTGGTGAACATAACGCTTGAGTTAAGCCGCGCCGCGAAGCGGCGTCGGCTTGAACGAATTGTTAGGCATTGGCCGCGCTTCCGACAATGACAAATAGTAGAAACATAACGAAGAATCCGACAGCAACCATGATTCTTAGCGGGCCGATACGCTCGTGCATGACCGAAAATCCATCATCTCTATCCCAGCTTGTGATGCCGTTCTTTGTTAGTTTCCCATGCGCCACGATGAGAGTGATGAGACTTGCGAGTGGAAATCCAATGCCAAGGCCGCGCCACCAGACCTTGAAACTCCTTGAAAGCGCGGTGGAGTAATCAGGCTTTTCTCCAGATGGTGGAATAAGTCGAACCTTAAAGAGCCACTTGCCTGGAGTTGTACCGAACATTGAAAGAAACAACGATTCAATGAACACCCAAGCGAAGACCAAGGCAAGCCCGAACAACTGATCGCTTCCAGGCTCGCTGAATGCGTATGGATTTAGCATGCCTATCAATAGGCCGCCTACGATTGCGGCCAAGTAGATATCGAACATTCGCGCCCAGTACCTAACCCACGGGCGAACTGGCGCAGTAGATGGCGCGTTAGCCTCCGCTGGTGCTGGTGGAGTGGTGGACTCCACAATGCCAGAACCTTGTGTCGGCTGAAGGTTCGTGACGCCCCGTGGTGCTCCGCAGTGCCCGCAGAACTTCGCATCGCTCGCTGTTGCTTTGCCGCATTGAGTACAAAACATCGAATTCCCCTGTTCCAATGCCTAACGCCCGCAGCACGCGCGGCTTTGTAATGTAGGCGCAGCCGCAATGAAAAAGACGTCGCCGTGCCTGCGATTGTTATGCCTAGAACTGGACATTATTTTCTTTGTAATAGTTAATCATTCCGTACATGTCTTCGATGTATTTTACAAATTGCCCCATGTTTGCAAGCAGGACCCCTTTGTCCAGATTCGGCGGCAAATGCGGATGACCTGACTCATTCCTACAAATCCGACAAAACTGAAATATTTGCTCTATTTTCACCTCGATATCGTTTGTCCACCCGTAACCGTGGGGTTTATTAATCGAGCTTTTCCATGAGGCTTTGAATTCTTCAAAGACTTTTGAAATAAACTTCTTTGATGTTTTCGATATAAACCTATCTCGCATGGCTTGATCAGGGATGGCCTGGGTGTAAGCATCTATCAGTAAGTATATGGCCTTTTCAGAAGCGCCGCCCAATAGGAAGGCGCACCCTAAGTTCGATCCAGCCTTGATGGTTACAATGGCCTCTTCGATGAAACGAACGATAATTGGGTCTACATCAGGGATATTCTCCCTGAGAACCTCTGGAAATCGCTCGATTTCAAAAGGAAGCATTTCGCCGATGTTCTCTTCGTTTTCTACAGCTTCCTTGGCCTGCGACAATGCCGCTTTTAACTTTGATTCCGCCCCTTGAATTTGAATGGTGCCTGTAGAGTAAACTTTAACTACGCACTTCGCTTTACCATTTTGGACATCCAGGCGCTTGCAGCCTTGTTCATCCTTCTCTTGGAAAGAAAATTTATTTCGCTCAACGTATGATTTCATTTGAGCATAATTTGATTCCATTATTTCAGACACTCAGTCCTCCTTCGATTCTGGGAAAGGCATAACATGTATTAGATCGCCTTCCACATAAGCCAATCATCGTGAAGGCGGTATAACCCGATGCGACTAAATTTTAATTGCCCGACTATACCATAGGGATCAACCCGTTACAAGACCATACTTTTTGG
>NZ_KV792886.1:0-9862 GCF_001808335.1 Oligella sp. HMSC05A10
TTAAAGGAAGTTACACAAAATTATTTACAGGCCCCAATCAGCCGTCTGACGATTTGATAGCAAGTCTTATTTGCGCCTATTGCAATATAAAACTAACCATTAGCAATGATAATCCTTACGTGATCCCCTGGTAACTATATCTAAGGTATTTATCCCCATCGTGATACGTAAATAATGAGGGTTTATGATGTATTGGTGATTTAGTATCTACTGTTTGCTAAAGGATTTATCAAATCACTTCTCATATCGCCTTGCTGTCACATAAGTTTATGTCTGATTCATCTAAATAAACTCTGCTTTCTGTCACGAAACTGAAAAACTCCACATCTATAATGTAAACGTTTACATTGTGGGCGCTTAGTTGAGTGTCATGAGTATTGAAAAAATTGCTGAGCTTGCTCAAGTTTCGATTGCAACCGTTTCACGCGCATTTAATTCACCAAATAAGGTATCTGATAAAACGCGTGAACGTGTCCTACAGAAAGCGAAAGAAATTGGCTATATTTCAAATGCCAGCGCTCGCGCTTTACGCACGAATAAAACTAATGTTATCGGGGTTATGGTGCCGACTATGCTTAACCCTGTCTATGCGGAGTATTGTGAAGGAATAACCCAATCGGCTTTTGAAGCAGGTTATTCAACCATGATATTAAATTCAGCCTATCACTTAGAACAAGAAAAAATTGTTCTCCAGAAATTACTTGAGGCAAATGTTGATGGTTTAATTTTAACCGTTTCGAATACACAAAATCCGCAAGCCATGAGCTTTGTTAAAGCCTTAAGAATTCCTTATGTGTTGGCATATAACAATGACCCTCATTATCCATGTGTCTCTGTTGATAGCCGCCAAGCTTTAACTGAACTTGTTGCGTCTTTAACTAATGCTGGACATCAACATATTACGATGGTATGTGGTGAATTAGCCGTTTCTGATAGAGCTCAGCAACGGTACCAAGGTTACTTAGATGCTGTTCAACATAGCCCCGGCTTACAGCCGAATCTACTTGAGATCCCTTTTATTGAATCTGCGAATGCACAAATCCAGCAATACCTTCTGGAGCATTCGCATATCACTGCTTTAGTCTGTTCTAACGATTTATTAGCGATTCGCTGTTTGCGGGCCGCGCAACAATTAGGTCGAAAAATTCCGGATGATTTATCCATTATCGGTTTTGATGGCATTGCCCTAGGCCGTGAACTCTGTCCGATGTTGAGCTCTATAGAAACACCAAATAAGCAAATCGGCCAAACCAGTTTTTCTCTCTTATATCAAGCCATGCTAAATGACACAGCATTAAGTCCGCTTGATACATGTCTATTGCCTTATTCATTCCAACAAGGTGAATCTTGCAATATTGCCTTCATTAATTTACCCCATAGGAGTTAGCTGTGAAATTATCTTTACGTTCTGTAGTGAAAACAGGTCTTACTGCTGTCGCCCTGACACTCTCAAGCAGTGTTTTAGCACAAACAGTTATTTGTTATAACTGTCCTATCGAATGGGCCGACTGGGGCTCGCAAATTCAGGCTATTAAGTCTGAAACCGGTATTACCGTACCACCAGATAATAAAAACTCAGGACAATCTCTTGCTCAATTAGTAGCCGAAAAAAATAGTCCAGTTGCTGACGTTGTTTATTTAGGCGTAACCTCAGGCATCCAAGGTGCTAAAGAAGAGCTTGTTGAACCCTTTAAACCAGAGCGTTGGGATGATATTCCAGAAGGTCTTAAAGATAAAGATGGCAAATGGTTTTCTATCCATTCAGGTACCTTAGGCTTTATGGTAAATGTAGATGCTTTAGGTGGTAAGGCTGTACCACAATCTTGGGAGGATCTGTTAAAGCCTGATTACAAAGGCATGGTGGCTTACTTAGACCCATCGTCAGCATTTGTGGGATATGCCGGTGCTGTTGCTGCTAACTTAGCTATGGGTGGTGACCTAGATAACATGGCTCCAGGTATTGCTTTCTTAAAGAAACTCAAAGCGAATGACCCCATCGTACCAAAGCAAACATCTTACGCTCGTGTCTTATCGGGTGAAATACCAATTCTTATTGACTACGACTTCAATGCTTACCGCGCTAAATACAAAGATGAGGCTAATGTTGAATTTGTCATTCCTAAAGAAGGCACCATAGTGGTTCCTTATGTGATGTCGCTGGTAAAAGGTGCTCCGCATGCGGAAGATGCAAAAAAGGTTTTAAACTTTGTTTTATCTGATAAAGGCCAAGCCATCTGGGCAAATGCCTATTTACGTCCTGTTCGCAGTGCGACTATTCCTGCTGAAGTTTCTGAACGTTTCCTACCAGAAACTGAATACCAGCGTGCACAAGCCGTAGACTATAAAAAAATGGCTGAAAATCAAAAAACCTTCGCTGAACGTTATTTAAAAGAAGTGAATTAATGTAGTTATTCATTAATTTGCCATGGCGAGCATGTTGATCATTCACATGCTCGTTTTTTAAAGGTTGAACTATGTCTAAACAATTGTCTGCGCAGCAACGTATTAAATTTTATTGTTTGTTACCTGCATTTATTGTTTTCTGTAGCTTCTGGCTGATTCCCATGATCTGGTTAGTGAGCTTACCTGCACAAGAAGGCTGGCAAGCCTACTTTGCTGTATTAACCAATGTACGGTATTTACAAGTAATGCTTTTTACCTTAATACTCTCTGTACTCGTGACAATTCTGACCTTAATTATAAGCGTGAGTATAGGTATATTTTTTGCGCGTAATGAGTTTTTCGGCAAGCGAATGATGTTGTCATTGTTAACCTTACCCTTATCTTTTCCAGGGGTGATTATTGGTTTCTTTTTTATTTTAATCGGTGGTCGCCAGGGTTTATTTGCGGACCTAACTAACCTACTAGGGTTTGGTAAAATCAGTTTCGCTTACGGCGTTACCGGTTTATTTTTAGCATATTTATATTTTTCTTTACCCCGTTCAATCGCAACATTTGAAGCAGCTGCTCAAACCATTGATATAGCACTTGAAGAAGCTGTACGCTCCTTAGCAGGGACACGTTGGTTAATTGTGAAAGACGTCTGGATTCCTGAGTTATTACCATCCATTATTTCAACTGCAGCAATCGTATTCTCTACTTCTATGGGGGCCTTTGGCACAGCCTTTACCTTAGCAAGTCGCTCTGAAGTGCTACCGATTACGATTTATAACGAATTTACAAACTATGCGAATTTCACTATGGCTGCTTCTTTATCTATTGCGCTAGGATTAGTGACATGGTTAACTTTGTTCGTGACGCGTCGTTATGAGTCTAAGGGAGTTCATGTATGAATCGTACCCATAAAAAAAGGTTCAAATCCCCTTGGCTCTATACTTTAACAATTATCACCTTGCTATTTATTTGCGTGCCGATGCTAGTTTCCATTTTTGCCGGTTTTGTGAATAACTATGCAATAGGTTTTGAAAGTGGTTTAACCACAAAATGGTTTCTTCAAGTATGGTCTTCATATAGCAATACTATTTTTTGGTCTATTGTCATAGCCTTAGCTTGTGTTCTTATTACCTTAATTATCGGTGTACCTTGTGCTTACGCATTTGCTAGGTCAAAAAATCGTTGGTTAAGAATTCTTGATGAATTAATTGCATTACCGATAGCCATCCCAGGCCTTGCTTCTGCCTTAGCACTTATTCTGGCATATGGACAAATCCAATGGTTCCGTCAAAGTTACTTATTTATCTTGGTTGGTCATGTGGTCTTTACCTTGCCATTTATGGTGAAAACAGTAACTGCAGCTTTTAAAAAACATGAACTCTTAGTACTGGAAGAAGCTGCGCGCTCCTTAGGCGCCTCATTTATTGCACGATTTCTAGGTGTTTTGGTACCCGCTATTTTGCCTTCGATTATTGCTGCCTGTTTAATGGTTTTTACCTTATCCATTGGCGAATTTAACTTAACCTGGATGCTACATACCCCCATGACGCGCACCTTACCTGTGGGCTTAACAGATAGCTATGCATCTATGCGTATTGAAGTTGGTTCAGCCTATACCTTTATTTTCTTTTTAGTAATTCTACCGTTTCTTTATGGGTTACAAACGGTAGCGACTTATTTCCAAAACCGATATGGAACATTTTGATAAAGTTCGAATTCAAATTAAATCCTGCCAAAAAACCTATTCAAACGGTACGATTGGCTTAAAAACCACCTCTATAGAAGTAGAACCTGGGGAAATTCTTGCTCTATTAGGACCTTCAGGTTGTGGCAAGACAACCTTATTACGTATGGTCGCTGGTTTAGAAGATGCAGATAGAGGCGGTGAAATCTGGTTTGGTAATCAGAACGTCACGATGTTACCTATCGAAAAACGCAATGTCGGTATGGTGTTTCAGCACTATGCCTTATTTCCACAGATGACCGTTGAGGCAAATATTGCCTATGGACTAAAAATCCGTAAGTTAACCATGGATCAGATTAAAGCACGAGTAGCAGACTTAGTTCGCTTAATGAATCTGAACGGTCTGGAAAAACGGCGACCACATGAACTCTCGGGCGGACAACGTCAACGTGTTGCCTTAGCCCGAGCAGTAGCAATTCGTCCGCGCGTACTGCTACTTGATGAGCCGCTAGCAGCACTAGATGCCAAACTTAAAGAATCCCTCCGTGATGAGTTAGGTGTCTTATTGCGAGAACTTGGTATTACTGCTATTTATGTGACACATGATCAACAAGAGGCAATGGCTTTAGCTGATCGATTAGCGATAATGTATAAAGGTGAGATTGTACAACGCGGTAGTAGTGAGACACTCTATCGTGAACCAAGCCACCCCTTCGTTGCAGAGTTTTTGGGCCGAGTAAATCGCCTCACTCGTACTGTAGAGCAAGCACAAAAAAACCACCTGCTGTTAGGTCATTACATATTACCCTGTGCACCACAACTTCAAGGACATACCAGCCTATTAATACGTCCTGATGATATTCAATTAAGTGAAGAAATTGTACCTGAGAAAGCTCGTGCAACTATTAAGAAACGTATATTTTTAGGTGATAGAATTCAATTTATATTGTGTCTTCCTGGTGACCAATTACTCAAGTCAGAAACCAGTACCAATAGCATCTTTAGAGAAGGACAAGAAGTCGCTTTAACGATTCAATCCGATAAAATTATGGCGGCGATTCAGGAGTAGGTATGACCATCATTGCGCAAATTACAGATTTACATATTCGTGAGCCCGGACGATTAGCTTATAAACGAATTAATACAGCAGCTTATTTAGAACGCGCTGTAAATACTCTAATGACACAAAAACAAAAGGTTGATGCACTGATTGTTACGGGTGACCTCTGTGACTTTGGGCGTGAAAGTGAATACGACCACTTACAGCGCCTATTACAACCACTTGATTGTCCGGTATATCTAATGCCAGGCAATCACGATAATCGAGAACAGCTACGACGTTCATTTGACACGCACACCTATTTACAACAACATCACGGCGAACAAATTTACTATTCTGTAAAAATCGGTGTTGTGCAGTTAATCGCATTAGACACTGCCGTATTAGGCAAGAGCTATGGAGAGCTTGATAAAACACAACTACAATGGCTAGATAGACAACTTAACCAAAGCCAAGGCGCTCCTGTTATTATTGCTATGCATCACCCCCCATTTAATACACTAATAGGTCACATGGATAAAATTGGTCTATTAAAGGGGACTACTGAATTAGCTGAGATTGTAAAAAAATACCCGAATGTAGAACGAGTCATTTGTGGTCATTTACATCGTTCTATAGATGTTCGATTCGCAGGGACAATTGCTTCAACAGCGCCCTCTGTAGCACATCAAGTCGCCTTGGATATTGATCCTAATGCAGCATCATGCTGGGTGCTAGAACCTCCCGCCTATAAGCTACATATATGGCAAGAGGATGGGCCATTAGTTTCGCATTTAGCCTACGTAGATAATTACGACGGACCTTATCCTTTCTACGAGAATGGACAGTTGATTGATTAAAAGCGATATATGTCAAGCTAATCAACTAATTTCTTAACGCTTATGGCAATGCTACGAATTATAGTAGATGACAAAGTCTTGCATTCTTTATCGTACTGTATTGCCCGAGTGGCCTCCTCAAGCCATTCTTCAAACTCGACGGGTGATGAATCATAGCATGGTTCACTTCCGAAAGGCTGGTTTTACCTTTAAAAACATCTAAAACCAATGCACTTTTATGCTTGACTATCCAACGACGATTCTCTGACTTCATCTCTGTACTCATGGTCAAATTTTTTCCATACAATCAAATTAAGACCTGAGCAGGTTTTTACTGGGTAAATACAAAATTTCTCCACTACTTCCTCAAAGCACAAACCCTATCCAAAGCCTCTACGTACTCTTTTTCTAACTTAGCCACAATAGCTGCAACAGGCTCAATACAATCTATTAAGCCTACCCCTTGGCCAGCACCCCAAATATCCTTCCAAGCCTTAAACTGCGCTGAAGCATCAATAAAATTCATTGCATTTTTATCTTGATTTTGTAGCTGCGCTGGATCTAAACCCGCACGAATGATACTTTCTTTAAGGTAGTTTCCATGCACACCAGTAAAATAATCCGTGTACAGAATATCTGCCGCCTTTGCGCTTAGCAACGCCTCTTTATACTCTGGTACCGCACGCGCTTCCTCACTAGCGATAAAACGTGTCCCCATATAAGCTAGATCTGCCCCCATCACCTGTGCTGCGAGTATCGCATCACCCGTTGCTATCGCACCCGATAAAATAATCACACCGTCAAATCGCTGCTTTACCTCTGCCACCAAGGCCATTGGTGATAGCGTGCCACCATGACCACCCGCACCGGCTGCTACTAAAATTAAACCATCCACACCGGCATCAATGGCCTTTTGCGCATGCCGTAGATTAATCACATCATGCAACACAATGCCGCCATAAGAATGCACCTCAGCAATTAATTCAGGGCTTGGTGCGCGCAAGGAGGTGATAATAATCGGTACCCTATGCTTAACACAAATGGCCAAATCTTGCGCTAATCGTCTATTAGAATCATGCAGAATTAAATTAACCGCAATAGCACCCACTCGTTCTTCTGGATTAGCCTGTTGATACGCTTTAAGATCCGCATTGATATCATTCAACCAGTGATCGAGTAATCCATCTTCCCGTGCATTTAAGGCAGGAAAAGAAGCAACAATACCTGCCTTGGCTTGCGCTAACACCAGCTCCGGATAGCTCACGGTAAACATGGGCGCAGCGATCAGTGGTAAGCGCAAATTTGTTAAAACCTCTGGAAAATTAGCTCTGGTAAATGACATGTTCATCTCCTTAATACCTTTATTTAGCCATGAGTCACGCTCTTGGAGAATAAGTTAATTATCACCACACCAATGATAATTAATCCTATCCCTAGTATTGCTGCTTGGTCTAATCGTTGTTTAAAAAAGATAAAACCAATAACCGCTATACCGACTATCCCAATTGCACTCCATAAGGCATAGGCAATGCCTATAGGGATCGTTTTTAAACTTAGGGAAAGAAAATAAAAAGACGAGCCATAACTAATTAATACCAACGCTGAAGGAATTAATCGAGTAAATTGTTCTGTCTTAATTAATAAAGACGTTCCCACCAATTCAAAAAAAATAGCAATCGCCAAAAAACAATAAGCTGCTATTGTTGGTTGCATATAAACTCCTAAATATCAAAATGTTCCACATGGAACAAAAAATGGCGCCATCAAAAATGAAAGATATTAGCCAGCTACTTACCAATACAAAAAGATGAGAAAATCTCACCGAGCAAATCATCACTAGTGAATTCACCGGTAATTGAGTTCAACGCTTCATGAGATAAACGTAACTCCTCAGCAAATAAATCCAACACCCTGTCATCTTGTTGTGCAAACTCATAAGCCTGATTTAAATGGATCATGGATTCATTAAGCGCACGAAGATGACGTTCACGAGCTAACCATGGCGTTTCTTGCTGAACTTGCAAACCAGCTATGGATAATAATAATTCACTTAACTCAGCTAAACCAAGCTGTGCCTTAGCGGATAAGAAAACTGTATTTTGTTTGGCATTGGTTGCCTTTAGTTGATTTAAGGATGCATCATCAAGTAAATCAATTTTATTAAATACCGTAATCACAGGTGTTTTAGGGGGCATATTATTAAGAATATCCTGATTAGCATCCAGATCCGGTTCTGCCGCATCTTGTAAATGCAAAATCACATCCGCCTTGGCAATTTCAGCCCAACTACGCTCGATACCGATACTCTCAACCGTATCCTCCGTTTCACGCAAGCCGGCAGTATCGACGATATGCAATGGCACACCTTGCAAATGAATCTGCTGCACCACCCTATCCCGTGTCGTACCTGCAATTGGAGTAACAATTGCAACCTCGTCACCCGCTAATGCGTTTAAAAGACTCGACTTACCAACATTCGGCTGACCAGCCAGGACCACATGCACACCTTCGCGTAGAATCATTCCTTGTTTAGAAATATCTAAAATATGCTGTAATTTTGCACGTAATGACTCTAATTGTGGAACAGCATCGTATTTTTCTAAAAACTCGATTTCCTCTTCAGGAAAATCCAAAGTCGCCTCCACCAGCATACGTAAATACACAATACTATCAGCTAGCTCATTGACCAGACGAGAAAACTCACCACTTAATGAAGCCATGGCGCTACGAGCAGCCGACTCGGAACTTGCATCGATTAGATCCGCAACCGCCTCTGCCTGAGCCAAATCTAATCGCCCATTTAGAAAAGCGCGCTGCGTAAATTCACCCGGCTCTGCTGGACGTAAACGCTGATCTGCTAGCGGTATCTCTAAACAACGCTTAATTAAACGCTTTAATACCGCTGGACCACCATGGCCCTGCAATTCCAGCACATCTTCACCAGTATAAGAATGCGGACCTTTGAAGTATAAAGCAATTCCCTCATCAATGGCTGTACCATCGGCATCATTAAAGGGTAAATAATAAGCATGACGTGGTCTTAAATCACGTTTAAAAAAAGCCTGTATGTATGAGGACAAATCCTTTGCAGAAATACGTACCACACCGATACCACCACGGCCCGGTGCGGTTGCGATAGCAACAATCGGATCACTCCGAAACTGTAATACTGACATGTTTAAAACAAATTATTCAATATAAGAAGCGATTTCTTTAGCTAAAGCCTGTAATTCATCAGCCTCTGCAGCAACACGGCCATGGGACTGTCTACTTTGGCCCTCATAAACCGGTACTAAATGACAATGCAAATGGAAAACAGTTTGACCGGCTGGTGCGTGATTAAATTGACTAATAATTAAACCATCTGCCTTAGTCGCTTTCATTAAAGCAGGGGCAATTTTTTTGCAGGTTTTGGCACATGCTGCAATCGCTTCATCACTAATATCAAAGATATTCACCGCGCCCTCTTTTGGTAAGACTAATAAATGCCCTCTCGACTCCGGCATAATATCCATCATGACATACGTGGCATCATCTTCATACACCTTATAAGATGGCGCTTCATTTCTTAAGATCTTTGCAAAAATATTATCTGGTTGATATTCCATTGTGTCT
The DNA here is from genome assembly GCF_001808335.1 of Oligella sp. HMSC05A10. NCBI lineage: Bacteria > Pseudomonadati > Pseudomonadota > Betaproteobacteria > Burkholderiales > Alcaligenaceae > Oligella > Oligella sp. HMSC05A10. The sequence goes on from NZ_KV792886.1 coordinate 9,572, forward strand.
ACCTATAATTTAAAGTTATGAGCTAAGCCCATCACCTAATGTGAATAAGCAGTGATTGAACTTGGTATAAAGCATCTTATCATGCCACTACCGTAAATTATCCACTTTCTCAGTCTTTATAAAACACTAACTTATGCCTAAATATATCAAGCTTAAGTAATTGAAATTAAAGATTAAAAATGACTTATTCAACTTATCCACAGAGCATAATAATAAAAATAAGTATTAATAATTAATAATCTATTCTCATCTTGCTTAGTGAGACTTTTGCATAAAAGCAGTTAAATACCG
>NZ_KV792887.1:0-9778 GCF_001808335.1 Oligella sp. HMSC05A10
AAAATCAAGTTACACAAAATACCTTACACCCTCTATATATGACTATTCACTATTTATTCGTCATAATTTAGTCACCATAGTGTCATTTTAGCTTGCTAATATAACCTTTTTATAAGCTGCACATCAGTGTTTATTTCCTCTTAAGCATAATCAATAAGTTGAGGAGAGCGTTATATCAAGCATCATAAATTCTGTCTGCAGTTTCTAATTCCCATATTTTAAAAGTTTTCGTACTGTTGAGGTAGGAGAGAGTAATGGCTGTTGATATGTATATGAAGATTGAGAGTGTTAATGGTGAGTCTAAAGACGCTCAGCACAAGGATTGGACTGATATTCAGTCGTTTTCTTGGGGCGCAACGCAACCGGGTTCTATGTCTACCGGCGGCGGTGGCGGTACCGGCAAGGCCAGTTTTAATGATTTATATGTAGTTTGCCGTATTGACCGCGCGGCGCCGGCAGTACTAAAGCACTGTGCTAGCGGTAAGCACTTAGGCAAAGTTGAGCTGTCCGTGTGTAAAGCTGGCGGGGAGCAGGTTGAGTACTCACGTATTACCCTAGAGGATGTGTTGGTCACATCCGTGCAGTACAGTGGTGACCAAGATGGTGACGCCATGATGGTTAGCTATGCCTTCCAAGCAGCTAAGGTTAAGCAGCAATACTGGGAGCAGACTGACAAAGGTGGTCGCGGCGCTGAGTCTGTGATTGGTTATGACATCAAGCAAAACAAGGCGATCGCTTAGTTTACTGAATTTGCAGCATAGGTTTGTCATCAAACCGTCATTTTTTAGTAACTATTTTGTAATCTATCATTATTAAAATAGCACTATCAATGGCTTAATGGCGCTTGAGCGCTGGTGCAACACAAGGGTGTAAACATGGATTTTCTTAACTTACCGAGCACAGATCGACCTATTGTTGCTCACACGGCTTTAGGTCCTCAATTAGGTTTTTTAAGTTTAAAGGGGCGTGAGGGCTTATCTAAACTGTTTGAGTTTGAGGTTGAGTTAGTATCCGGTACTTACTTGTTAGATGTGCGCTCAATGCTGAGCACAGATTTGACCATTGAGATTGAGACCTCCAGTGGTGCACCTAGGTACCTGAGTGGTAAGGTAACAGAGTTTGCCTTGCTTGGTCGCGAGCTTGCCAATTCGCCATACTATTTATACAAAGCAACGGTTAGACCGGCCATGTGGTATTTGACCCAAGGTCAAGACAGTCGCATTTTTCAAAATCAAAATGTTGAGAGTATTTTAAAGGATGTGCTCGGACGCTATGGGTTTCCGGTTGAGTATCAGCTCAACGAGAGCTATAGAGATTGGGAATACTGCGTACAGTATCAGGAATCGGACTTTAACTTCGTGAGCCGCTTGATGGAGCACGAGGGTATGTACTATTACTTTAAGCATGATGATGGTCAGCATACCTTGGTGATTACCGATGACGCAGCCAGCCATGAGGCCTTTCCGGGCTATGGCAGTTTTACCTATTTTGACTCGCAGTCTAATGTCGCCAGTGACAATGAAAGTGTCGATGTGTGGCATCGACGCGCCGGCATGACGCCTGCTAAGTATGCTGTGGTTGATTATGACTTCCGTAAGCCACAGGTAAAATTAGATGCCTTAACATCCGAGTCTTTAGCAGGTGATGATCCAAGTTTGGAAATGTACGAGTGGCAGGGCGGTTACCAAGAGATAGATCACGGTGATCAGTATGCCCGTATTCGTATGCAGGAGCTTAAGGTAAATCAGGAAATAATTAATGGCCAAACGACAGTCCGTGGCGCAGCTCCCGGCTATGTCTTTACGCTCCGTAATCACCCTCGCTCCGCAGAAAATAAAGAGTATTTAATCGTTGACGCAGTTTATCAGATGGGTGTGGCAGGTTATGCAACAGGTACTGAGCGCCAAGATCATTTTGAAATTTTCTTTGATGCAATTCCTTCTGAGGTGCAATTCCGTGCTCCTCGCATTACCCGACAGCCAAAGACCTCCGGTCCACAAACTGCGCGCGTCGTAGGACCTGCCGGTCAGGAGCTTTATACCGACAAATATGGTCGTATTAAGGCCCAATTCCACTGGGATCGTGAAGGTAAATACGATGAAAACAGCTCATGCTGGATTCGTGTCTCAAGCCCTTGGGCCGGTGGCGGCTTTGGTGGTTTGCAGCTGCCGCGTATTGGTGATGAGGTAGTGGTTGATTTTATCGGCGGTAATCCGGATCGACCAATTATCTTAGGTCGTGTCTACAACGAGATGAATATGCCACCGGTTAATTTACCCGCCGAGGCTAATGTCAGTGGTTTTAGAACACGGTCTGAATTTGGTGATGCCAGTACTGAAAACTTCTTGCTATTTACTGATAAGTTAGGTCAGGAGCTAATTGATCTACGCGCTCAGTACAACATGATTGTTAATGTGTTAAATGATCTAACGATCACTGTGGGCAATGATCGTCATGAGACAGTTAAAAATAATCTAACAACGCTTGTTACTGATGGTGATGAGGTACGTGAGATCCTAAGCGGTACACGTACTACGCTAGTCGAAGGTTTGGAGAAAAGCACCTTTAATACCGGTCGAGAAACGACGATCTCAGCTGGAGATATTTTTACCGTAAAAGATGGGGGACAAACGATTAGTGTCACTGATGGTCGCGAAACGACAATTACTGGTACAGATGAAGAAACGGTTACTGAAATGGTGACCAACAATTACAACAATGGAATCACTGAAACTGTTAGTGCAGCATTGGCTTCGTACACAAATGAAGAAGGTTTCAAGCATGATGTGACAGGTAAAAATTGGGATACTGACGTAGGTGCAGGTCATGCTAAGTTAACAGCTCAAAATGAGGTTGAACTTAAGTCTACTGCTTCAACGGGGCTTTTCGAGTCTAACGATGAAATGACGATAGAGTCAATGACTAGCTCTTTGTCATTGTTAGCACAAACTGATTTTGAGTTAAAGGGCGAGAGTGGTACAGGGGATATTCGCTCAGAAGGTAATTTGGAGTTAAGAAGTTTGTCTGGTAATGTTTGGATGAGTACACCAGAGAATATGACACTTAAAGCAAAAAAAGTAACGATACAGGCTCCCGAAATCACTACAGAAGACACAAAGATAACCACCAATACTAGTAAATGGGATGAGTTCTTCACAGCTATTGATATTTATGGCAATAGTTCATTTAAAGTTGTTCTTTCTCAAACTACTCTTTATGGTAATAAGGTGGATGCAGGCCTTTTTAAAAATGACTATAAACTGGCTGAAAATAAAAACAAAGGTTTAGAAAATGAATCTAAAGGTTTTGGCATTAGTTTTGCCGGCCTGTCTGTTTTTATGTAGATTTGATTAGGTTTTTGCATGAGAGTTCTTAAGCCATTAAGATTGAGTTGCCTCTATAGAAACTATCGCTTTCTCAAGAAAAATTACTTGGGTATTACAGCAATGGTTTTATATGATTTTAAGGAAGGTGAGTCAGCCTCTCTCCAGTCAGAGCAGGACCTATGGCAATTATTTACTGATGAATCTGTAGCAAACTTTGGTGCAGAGTTTTTAGATTTTGGCGTTCCTAAAAGGCAAGCTGAGATTATAGTTAATGGTTATGGATTTGGTCGCTATGCCCAAGATAATCGTACAGCAGTTGCTATAAAGTGTAATAACATTAGAAAAGAGCTCTGGGTTACTGGTGAGCGTATTTGGATTAATTCTAAAATCAGTGAGCCGAAAGCTTTTGAGCGTATACCTATCTCTTGGGCTAATGCCTATGGCGGTGAGGGTTATACAAAGAATCTGAGCGGTAAGGGCAAATCAGAGCAAAATTTAGAAGGATTAAAGGCAAAGTTTGTGCCTAATATTGAGGATCCCAAGAATCCGGTTCGCTACGAAGATCGAGCGTATGAACCAGTAAGTTTTTCAGCTATTCCGGTACAGTATCCAGGTAGAGAAAAACTTATGGGAACTCATGATCAAAAATGGCAAGAGGAAGACTTTCCCGGTTTTGCAAAAGATATTGATTGGACTTATTTTAATCAGGCACCTTTAGGTCAGAGATTAGTCTCCTTAGGAATAGGGGATAAAGTAGAGTTTACTAATCTGCATCCTGAGAAATCTCATCTTGAATTAACGATACCACCATTACAGGTAAAATCCTTTTTAAAGGATAAGGATAGTAATGATTTAAGACAAGTTGATCTAGGATTAACAACGGTTTGGGCATATCCTCATTTAGAGCAGGCTATTTTAATTTTTCATGGAGTAGCACCTGTTAGAGAAGATGATGGAGATGACTTAGAGTATATTCTTTTTGCTGTAGAGCATCAGGATAGACCGAAATCACTGGACTATTATAAACAGGTGATCTCATGGCGACTTGAACCGCAAGTTGCTGGTTTGCATAGCATGATCGATAAGGAGTTGATCGATCAGGAGTTTATTTCCGGCGATATTGCTGCATCCATAAAAAGTAATAAGTTGCTGCAAAATATGCTCAATCGCCAAGCATCAGAGATGGAAAGATTGGATACCTTGTTGATTGAACGGGGTCTCAAGGACTATCCGGTAGAGGATGCAGAAGAACTTAAGGCGTTGAAAGCACTTGTTGAACCTCATCAAGCAAAGGGTGTGAAGCAAGGAGAGTATTCTGTGGAGCAGATAGTCGAAGCTCAGTTAGCAAGTATATCTGAGCAAAAGCTATCGTTTTTGCAAGTAGCAAGAGAGCAGAGGAAAGCACAGCGTCAACTAAAAGAAAAGATGAATAGCGCGGGACTGTCGCTAGATAATTTAGGTGAAAGCTCATTCAATGACTTAGAGCGACAAAGTCAACAGCAGCAAGCTTTTTTTCAAGAACAATCGGAAAAAAAGTATCAAGAAGATAAAGAAAAGCAGCTTGGCAAGGGTGAGCATGAGTTTTTTACACCTTTTTTAAGAAGCAGTTTTCAGAAAAAATCAGACTATATGAACGCCGCTATTGAGCAAAGCTTAAAGAAAAATAAATCTGAGCGGCAGTTAATAAATCAAGAAAAAAAAATTAAAGTTAGCTTTTCTGAAGCATTGAAGTTAACTTATCGTAGAAGTACTTTTGTGGTTGATGAGGGGGTTGAAAGAGACGGTTGCTATGACGGTCTTTATTTGAAGAAGTGCCACATCAGTAACTTGGTTTTTGAAAATTGTGATTTTTCAAATATCGTGATGGAAGACGTTGGTTTTGAGAACGTTGTCTTTATAAATTGTACATTTAAGCAGACAAAATTAACCAACACAACATTTATAAACTGTACCTTTGAAGAGTCTATATTTACAAGAATGGATGGCGAGCGTATTAGTTTTATAAGTACTCAATTCATGCAGAGTAGTTTTAAAGGATGGCTCCAAAATCGTGTAAGTTTAGATAAGTGTCAATTCCGAGAGTCCCAGTTTGAAGATAATACTTTTTTTAGAACGATAAGTTACGGCTTGTCGTTTGTGGAGTGTGAGTTTAAGCGATGTGCCTTTGTCTTTGGGCGTTATAAGGATATTGTTTTTGATAGCTGTTTTGCTGATTCACTGGCTATTATTAAGGTTGCTCGTATTGAGGCCATACTTATATCTAATGCACAGTGGGAGAAGGTTTGTATTGCTCCTGATATGAAGATAGGCACAGTTAATATTGTGAATAGTAGTATCAAGTATTCTAGTTTTAGAAAAATAACAGTACAAAGCTTACAGGTTAAAGATTCTGAGCTACTACAAAATGATTTTTCAACCTCTTTGTTAAGTAGCGCACAGATAGAAAATACGAGTTTTAAATCATCATTATTTATTCGAACTGACTTTCAGGGAGCTCACTTTAACCGTGTAGATTGTTCCTTTACCATGTTTAAAGGCGCTGATTTTAGCGACGCACTTTTGAAGAGGGTGTCATTTTTTTGTGCAGATATGCCGTTAATTAAAACTAATAATAAAACGATCCAGCATGACTGTTTGGTTAAGCGAGTTAATTTTTTACCTCGTAGGCAAGGTGAAGAGGACTATGTTAGTTAAGCAACATATAGATAATACTCTCCAGCTCATTGAACAGGGATACGTTATTGAGCATTACCTTTTTCAGGAGATGACGTGGTCAGAGCAATCAATTTCAGGTGGACGTTTTGAAAAATGTCTTTTCTATAATGTTATTTTTTCTGATTTAACGATTGAAGATTGTTTTTTTGAAAATTGTCGTTTTATTAATTGCCAGTGGAACAATGTATCTTTAATAGAAAATGTGTTTGTAGAGAGTGAATTTCAGAATTGTTTTTTTAAACAAGCTAAGGCTTTAAATATAAATTATCAGTTGTGTGACTTGAATCAATGCCTATTTATTGATTCAAGGTTGGAGCTGATGACTGTTGCTTATGGTAAGCAAGTGCTTTTAGAGTTCAAGAGAACAATAGGGGATAAAGTTTATTTACTAGAAAGTGAATCTATTAGTCTAGACTTTCAGAAATCTGATTTTTCAACACTAGTGTTAAATTCATTTGATTTTAAAGATTTTAAGGTAGAGGAAACTCGTTTAAAAAACTTAATTGCTATGCAGGCAAATGGTGATGGTTTTTCCTTTGCAGGGCTGGACCTATCACAAGCTCAATTAACAGAAGGTAGCTTTGTCGGAGCGGATTTTTCTGGCTGCAATTTAGAGCAAACATGCTTTAAATCATGTGATTTAAGTGAAGCAAATTTTACTGGTACAGACTGCAAGTACACTTTGTTCATAGATACTATTGCAAATAAAGTAGATTTTTCGAATAGTGTGTTAAATGCTGCAAACTTTTCACAGTCCTTACTGTTTAGCTCGAAATTTAATAGTTGCCAACTGGATAATGCCATTTTCCAACGCTGTGATTTAAAGTTTGCTAGTTTTCAAGGGTCAAAGTTTTATTTTGCTGATTTATCATACTCAAATTTGAGTGATGTGAATTTTACAAACTGTACTTTTCATCACTCTCAGTTTCACGGAACAGTACAGCACAATACAAAGTTTTCATCAAAAATTGGTGTTTTGGGTAATGATCAAGAGCTTATGGAGGCAGATGTATGGATGCTGTAGAGAGATTAGATATGAGAACTGAGCCATCAAGAGATGGCGATATGTTAAAGACAAACTCGCCTAGCGAATTGAGTGATTTTATTGGTAAAGCGGTTCAGAGCTCTGCTAAATTTGAGCATGTACAATTTTTTGCTTCTGTATTAGAAATCCAAGGTGGTTCCTATTCTTTAATTGAATTGCCTGATGGGAGGAGCGTCAAGGTCAAGAAAGCTGTATCTTGTCTTTTAACTCCGCAAGTTGGTGATCTTGTATTGGTTAATGGTGTGATCGGTAAGGCACTATATATTCTAGCTGTACTGGAGTCTGAGTCCTCTGATGGTCATCAGGTTGAGTTTAAACAGCTCGAATTGAAATCAGAAAAACTGTCAATTGTTGTTGAGAATGAGTTAACAGTAAAAGGCGCTAAGCTCAGTTTTGATAGTGAAAACTATAGCCTATCTTCAAAGCAGTATGAGGTTAAATCTATTGGATACACTGTGGCTACAGCCCATACTCAATACTTAACTAATAAATTTGAGTTGATTGCCGAAACTTCGATGCAGTCTTTGCGCACATCTACCAAATTAGTTTCAGGTACGGATGAGGTTAAAGCATTAAATATTGATTATTCAGCAGAGTTTTTAGCTAAAGTCAGTGCTCATACTACCATGATTAATGGGCAAGAGCTATTTAGGACTGATGGTAAATTAATGATGGCAGGATAAGGAAAAGTTATGTTTGCAAATTCGATGATTGGTGGTATGGATTTGGGTTTTCCTGATGTGTGTAGAACTCCTCTGCCACCTATTCCATGGCCAAATGCGGCTTTTGGTCCGATTAGAGTACCAGTCCAGTTTAGTTATTTACTTAAGGGACTCCCTTGGAATAATCTGTTGGATTTTGCTCCAATGAGCTTTTTTGATGAGTTAGGACTTGGTCTGGGCCTGCTTTGTCCCACGGTTAAAGCTCCTCAACGACACTATACGGGCATGTTTACTTTTATTGTGCGCGCTGCACCATCAACTAGAATGACAAGTCTTGGGATATCAAATATGTTTAATTGTCCCTTCTCAATGCGTACACTACCTAGTCAATTTAATTATCTATTGGTAGGCCCTTAACTCTTTTCTGGTTTTTTATGTCTAGTTCTATTTGGCGACTATTTATTTGTTTTTTTATTTTTGTTTTTCCTGTCGCAGGTCTTATTCGGTATACCGACTATAGTGTGAGTTGGTTGCCGTCAATGGCAGTGAGTGTGGTCGGTGGTGTGCTGTGGCTTATTTTTCTAGCCTATTTAGCGTGGCAGTATGTTTTTAGGCCTTTACAACTTAGTAACAGGGCTAAGCAACTTCAACAAAATGGTAGGCCTGTCACAGCCAAGGTAGTTACGGTTTTGCCAGAAGCCAGTATGGCCTACGCCTCTGGTGGTGAGGTTCGAGTAACCTTTAGAAACTTATCAGACACCGAGGTGACAGTGCCGTTTCTGCAAACTCAACTGCAACTTATGCAAAGCGATTTAAAAGAAGGGCAGTCATTCACTCTCTATTTAAACCCTGAGCTTAGGGTTCCTGCTTTTGCGTCACCATCATTAGTGGCACCAAAGATGGTGGAGCAGAGTGGTTTTTATTTGTTTATCTTTGCTGTACTGTATTGTTTGATTACTGCCTTTGTGTGGTTTATTGTCCTAGATCATCAACTCACGATGAGTCTGGCTCATCCTTGGATAGTGACGTCAGTGATGGGTTTTTTACTACTTAATTGGACTTCACGTTTTTTTAACTACAATGAAACGCTTGTAAAACCTGAGGTTAGTCAATTAATTTTAGTAGGTAAATCGGCACAAGCTGAGGTGATTCAGGTTAAGGAAACAGGGGTTGAGCGAAGCGAGAGTCCAGAGGTTAAGTTTACCCTGCGATTTACCGATGATGAGGGGCAGTCTCATACGCTACAAATCAAGCAGATTGTTAAACACACTGAGTTATATCAGATGAAAGAGAAGCTAAGAGAAATTATTTATTTACCGGATAACCCTAAAGTGGTAGTGTTTGCGGATCAGTTAGGTCAGGCAAGGGGATAATTTACTGGTAAATAGTTTGAGGGGTTGCTTGTAATGCAAAATCTATCCGATTTACAACCTTATTTTTGGTTCATGATAGCCTCAATTGTTTGCGTACTGTATTTGCTGCATCTTGAGAGAAAGCAGATTGCTGCTTCGGATAGGATAGAGGTGGAGATTGTAGATCATCAAGAAATTCACGATCATTCAGCAACATTTTATGCTGCACGTTATCGTTATGAATATCAAGGGCAGGTTTATCACAACACATCAAATAGTCGAACACCGGTAAAGATTTATAAGGTTGGGCAGTTTTTGCCAGCTTATGTTAACCGCGAAAAGCCTAGTGAGATTCAATTGATCGGTCGTGTCACAGAGAGCCCATTAAAGGTATTTCGTTACGTGATGACAGGGGTTATGTGTTTGTTTATTTTTATCTTTGGTGCGGCGTTAACTTCTTATATTATTTTTTAGTAACCGAATAGTATTCGATAAAAGTAAAGAATGTATTGAGCATGTGCCCTGAGTAGACTTTCTAATTGACTTAATTGTTGATAAATAGATGTTTTCAAACCTGACAGGACTTGCTGAGCGTACGCCCCAAACGTATTTTTTGTATATTTACGCTTTATGCGCCATCCCACTGTGAGACCTTTGCAATAACCCCTCAAACTTCCT
>NZ_KV792888.1:0-17727 GCF_001808335.1 Oligella sp. HMSC05A10
GGAAGTTTGAGGGGTTATTGCAAAGGTCTCAATTGCTCTGATTTGATTTCATTTTAAGGAGAGTGCTGGTTTTAAAAAGCCCTTTTTAGCAAGCAAATGTTAATGCGACTAATGGCACCTTGCGCCCTCGCATCAAAAGTCAAGCCGCTCCAACTCATGCAAAATCCCACAATCTCGAGCTGCCCTAGCCTCTCCGCATTGACTACGTATATGCGCTAGCTCCTCGGCTAAGGCTGCTAACTCCTTGATGCGCTGATTGACATCAACTAAATGCCTATCAATTAAGGCATTAACCGAGGCGCAACTTGCATTTGGTTCTACCCGAGCAACCAAGAGTTTACGTATTTCATCTTGTGACATTTCCAAGGTGCGACAGCGACGGATAAAGATCAATCGCTCCAAATGCTTTTGCTGATATTCACGGTAATTATTATGCAAATTCCGTGGCGCCTCGGGCAACAAGCCCTCTCGCTCATAATAACGAATCGTCTCTACTGGGCAATTAGCTAATTTAGATAACTCACCGATTTTCATGCCTACTCCCTCGTGCTTGACCCTGTAGTTACTACAGGGTATCTAATAAGTATAAACCTAATCAGTTCGTCAAGGACAAGGATTGATAACATGGATAGTTTAAAGGAACAAAATCACCAATCAAGCCACCACAACTGTTGCGCTTGTCATGAGCAACATGCTGAAGCGTCAACGGCCTCAGCAAGTGCGACCACAGCAACTTCCGGCGCCATCAAAAACGCCGAACGTACGCAAATTCGCATTCAGCAAATGGATTGCCCCACCGAAGAGGCAATGATTCGACGCCTGTTTGAAAACAAAGCCGATGTGTTACAACTAAATTTTAATTTGATTCAACGCATCCTGACCGTCAGCCATCGCGCTGGCACACTTGACGATATTCTTGAAGGCATTCGCAGTCTGGGCTTTGAGCCGGAGGTACTCACTGCGGAGAGCAGCCGTGGCAGCGAGGTAGTGATAAGCCATCGTCCCTGGTGGCCCTTAGTGATCGCTGCCTTGATTGCCCTGCTTGCAGAGATCAGTTATCTTGCCGCTTGGCCCCAATGGCTGACCGCAGCATTTGCCCTCAGTGCCATCGCCATTGGCGGCCTACACACCTATAAAAAGGGCTGGACCGCACTACGTACTGGCAATTTAAATATTAATGCCTTAATGAGTATTGCCGTCACCGGCGCGCTCTTAATTGGCGAATGGCCAGAGGCGGCGATGGTGATGGTTTTATTTAGCCTAGCCGAAGTGATTGAGGCGCGCTCGCTTGACCGTGCCCGACGTGCGATTAGCCATTTGATGGAGCTAGCACCAGACAAGGCCCTCGTGCTACAAGCGGACGGCAGCTGGCAACATCTACCTGCCCATGAGGTGCCTATCGGCAGCACCGTGCGTATCGCCCCGGGTCAACAAATCCCCTTGGACGGTGAAATTATCAGCGGCTTTTCCAGCGTAAATCAAGCACCCATCAGCGGTGAAAGTCAGCCGGTGGATAAAAGCATCGGCGACCCAGTCTATGCCGGCACCATTAACCTTAACGGCGCCTTTGACTACCAGGTCACTGCCACCGCCGACAACAGTACCTTAGCGCGCATTATTCAGCGCGTTGAAGAGGCGCAACAGGCCAAAGCACCAACCCAACGTTTTATCGATCGCTTTGCCGCTATTTATACGCCGGCTATTTTAGTACTAGCACTTGGTATTGCGCTCCTGCCACCGCTGCTTGTTGACGGTCAATGGTCAGCGTGGATTTATAAAGCCTTAGTCATGCTAGTCATCGCTTGCCCATGCGCACTGGTGATATCAACCCCGGTTTCAATCGTCAGCGCACTGGCCACTGCTGCACGCCACGGTATTTTAATCAAAGGCGGTAGTTACTTAGAAACTAGTCGCTTACTGAATTATTTAACCTTTGATAAAACCGGCACCATCACTGAGGGTAAACCGAGTCTTAACGAAGCACTGATTTTTGATGCGGAACGACAAACAACCATACGCCGCATCGCCGCCACCATTGCTGCACGCTCTGACCATCCCATTTCACAAGCACTTGCCAACGCCTTAAGTAGCGCAGACGACAAGCTAAACGTGACCTCATTTGAAGCCCTGCCTGGTCGCGGCACAAAAGCTCTGATTGAGGGTAACAGCTATTATTTAGGCAGTCATCGCTTAATCCACGAGCTGGGCGTGTGTAGCGAGGCCCTAGAGCAGCAATTAGCCATTTTTGAAGCCCAAGGTAAGAACACCACCCTGCTTTGTAACGATAGCGAGGTGTTAGCGCTTTTTGTGATGGCCGATAGCGTCAAAGCCAGTAGTCGCGAAGCAATTAAGGAACTACATCAGATGGGTATCAACACCATGATGTTGAGTGGGGATAACCAATTAGCGGTTAATTATATTGCTAAGGAAGTCGCGATTGATCAGGCAAAAGGCAATCTACTACCTGAAGATAAGCTACAAATTATTCATGAGTTATCTGCCCATAACCGGGTGGCGATGGTTGGTGACGGGATTAATGACGCCCCCTCCTTGGCGCGGGCTGATATCGGTATCGCGATGGGCAGCATTGGCTCGGATGCTGCACTGGAAACGGCAGATGTAGCACTGATGGACGATGACTTGCGTAAAATCCCCGCCTTAATTCGCCTTTCTCGCAGCACCCACCGGATTTTGCTGCAAAATATTAGCTTTGCTTTGGGGCTTAAGGCAGTCTTTTTAGTCCTGACGCTACTCGGCTATGGCACGATGTGGATGGCGGTGTTTGCCGATATGGGCGCTAGTTTGCTCGTGGTTTTAAATGGCTTACGTTTATTGCGCCATCCTCTTTAAAGGCACTTGGGGTGAGGTCGGCGTGAGCTTCGCTAACAATATCCCACGAGGCCACCCCACGGACTAAGCGCCTGATATATACTCAAAGCGATGGATAATCGCTACTCAAACCCATAGGCAAGGAGCCAATCATTGAAGCCCATTCCTAGCAATCAAAAAACCGCAACCGGTGACAAAACTAGTCGCAAAGCGCTGATGTTACGCGATCAAATGCATGCGCGTGTTGAATCAATCGGCAACCTGCTGGTTGAAGCCTTTCACTACTTAGCACTATTTGTGATTGGTGCTATCACGGTCTATGCCGGCACCCTCACCGCCCTTGAGATTTTGGCGCAAAAGCACATCACGGTGGATGATATCTTGCTCCTATTTATTTACTTGGAGCTGGGTGCGATGGTGGGAATTTACTTTAAAACCAATCATATGCCGGTGCGCTTTTTAATTTATGTTGCCATTACTGCGCTGACTCGGATGATGATTTCAGATATTTCTCACCACAACGATCCTAATATGGGCGTGGTTTATATCTCAGCTGCGATCCTACTCCTGGCGGTGGCAGTCCTAATTGTACGTATCGGCTCCTCGCGCTACCCATCCATCCGCCATAGCTCTAAGGCGACACGCATCAGTGACGAGGCGCACGAGGGCATCGAAGATGAGCGATATTAACAATGAATGAACAGCAAGCAACCATCCGCTTTTTAAAAGCGATGGCGCCCACCGTGATCGAGACCCATATTTCCATGATTTTTCTCGATGAGCACTATGCTTATAAGTTGAAAAAGGCCTTAACGCTGCCCTTTGTGGATTTTAGTCAAAGCCGACAGCGACTGCTTTCCTGTCAGGATGAGCTTAGACTGAATCGCCGCACGGCAACGGACTTATATCTTGAAGTGCTGCCTATCTACCGTAGCAGCGAGGGGCAGCTAAGCTTTGAGGATAATGGCACTGAGCCAGTGGACGCAGTATTAAAGATGCGACGCTTTGATTCACGCTTGCTCTTAAGTAAGCTAGCCGAGCAACAGCAACTTAATCAAGGCATGATGAATAAATTGGCCGACACGCTTGCTACCTTTCATCAGCAGGCAACGATCGCCAATGATCCCCAGGGGGCGCAACGTTTACGTGCGGTCATTGAGCTGAATCGCCGCTCCGAGTCGCTGGTCAATCAGAGCTTGGGGCATCAACGCATGAGCGAACTCAATCAAGCACTATTACAGGATACGGCGCGACATGCTGAGTTACTCGACCAACGCGCAGCGACCGGCAAGGTACGTCGCTGTCATGGTGATTTGCATTTGAATAATATCTGCCTCTGGCAGGATCAACCCACACCCTTTGATTGCTTGGAATTTAATGAGTCCATGGCCACCACCGATATACTCTATGACGTGGCCTTTTTATTAATGGATTTATGGCATTATCAGCAATATGACTTAGCCAATTTCTTGATGAATCGCTATCTTGATGCACAGGACGAAACGGAGGGGTTGGTGCTCTTACCCTTATTCATGAGTCTGCGCGCCTCAATTCGCGCCATGGTACTAGCGATTCAAGCAGCCAACACAAGCAATGACACAGAGGCGGCCAAATATCGTCAACAAGCCGAGCAATTTTTAGATTTAGCCTTTAACTTACTGCAAGGTACTAGCCCACAGCTCATCGCTATCGGTGGTTTAAGCGGCAGCGGCAAATCCACGCTGGCAGCCGCCATCGCTCCCTTTATTGGCACGGCACCGGGCGCTAGGGTGTTGTCTACTGATCGTATACGCAAAAAGCTCTTTGGTATTAAAGCCGAAGCTAGGCTGCCTGCTGAAAGCTACACCGCAGCGCATTCAGCACGAGTTTATCACCGGCAGCGTGAGCTTAGCAGCGCTACCCTAGTAAGCGGTTATAGTGTGATCGCCGATGGCGTATTTGCTAAAGTGGCGGAGCGCAATGCCATTGAAGATTGCGCCATCCGGGCTACGACTCCCTTTACCGGAATCTGGCTGCTAGCACCGGCTCCAGAGCTAATACAGCGCGTTGCCAAGCGCAGCAACGACCCCTCTGACGCAACCGTCGATGTGGTTACGATGCAGCTCAAGCTCGACCTGGGTGAGATTCATTGGCACCAACTGATTAGCCAACAAAGCACGCAGACCCTGGGTGAACAAGCCTTAGCCTTAATCAAGTTACAACAAAAGGAGGTACGATGAAAAAAGCCTTTATTCTAATTGACTATTCCTATGACTTTATCGCCGACCAGGGCGCTTTAACCACCGGTCAGCCAGGTCAGGCGCTGGAGCAGGATATTTTAAGCTACTGTCAGGAATTTGTAGACAATGGCGACTACTTAGTGATTGCCATGGACGATCATTTTGAAGGCGATCAGTATCACCCGGAATCCAAGCTATTCCCACCGCACAATCTACACGCTAGCCCCGGTCAACAGCTCTATGGTGCAATTCAGGATTACTACGAGCAGGTAAAAACGCGGAACAATGTGCATTTTTACTATAAGACCCGCTATTCCGCCTTTGCCGGCACAAACTTAGATCAAAAGCTACGCGAGCGTGACATCAAGGATATTTATCTCGCCGGCGTTTGTACCGATATATGCATTATCCACACGGCAGTGGATGCCTATAATCTAGGCTACACGATTCACGTACCCGAAAGCTGCGTCGCCAGCTTTAACCAAGCAGGTCATGAGTGGGCGCTAAATCACTTTGAGTCTGCCTTGGGTGCCAAGGTGATTCGTAAGTAATCTGCTATGTAAAAAGCAGAGTGATGATGAACTCACTCTGCTTTTACATAAGGCTAGACTTAATTCAGTCTACTCTGATTGAGGGATAATAGTGACCGGGCAGATGCCTGCTTGAATCACACCATAGCTCACACCACCCAAGGCCGCACGAATCGGACCCAGACCACGCGAACCCATCACCACCATCTCAATCGGGCTGTCCGTCTCCTGACTGCTACGGATACGCTCAATAATACATTGCTTCGGATCACCTACCAATAGCTCAAGGGTATACGGGATCGCATGCTCATCCAAGATGGTCTTACACTCGGCCACGCAGTCTTCAAATAGTAGCTCCTGATATTCTTCAATATCTTTTTGAGAGAACATGCGTTTAGAGTGAATCGTCCTAAAACTCGGCTGCGCATTCACCACCACAATTTCTGCCTTGTCATTACCAGACAGCATTTGGATGGCCCAACGTAACGCAGCATGCGAGTTCTTGGAACCGTCAATTGCTACCAATATCCTATTGATCATATATCACCTCCTTAACTTGAATGCATTGATGGCACTGCGATAATCGCTCTATATCTCAATTATACATGGCGCAACAACACAACTCAGAGCTTTAGCACTTATTTAACTGCACTAGGCGATTTCTTATACGCTTCTTCAATGCGTTGACCAACTTCCTGATCGACGTTTTTCCAGTATTCAAAAACTCGCTCTAATACCGGGCTACGTACGCCTTGAATTGCACCAACTATCGTTTCTACAAACTGAGTACGTTCTTCATCATTAAAGACTTCCCGCAGCAAGGTACCAGCTTGACCAAAGTCGTCATCTTCAGGGTATAAGGAGTAGGCTTGACGTACTAAATCACCATCAGACTCCCAACCATCCTCAATCGGACCCGTATGATCGGCATAAGGACGGCCCGCGGTATCACTTAAATACGTCGGCTGATTGCCACTATGTTGATAGCTCATATTGCCATCAAACAGGTAGGTATTCGTCGGCACTTTCGGTTGATTGACCGGCAGTTGATGAAAGTTTGTACCAATTCGACGACGTTGTGCATCTGGATAAGCAAAGACACGACCTAACAGCATTTTATCGGGTGATAAACCAATGCCTGGGACTAAATTCGATGGTGAGAAAGCAGCTTGCTCAATTTGTGCAAAGAAATTCTCAGGGTTACGATTCAAGGTCATGCGACCCACTGGAATTAATGGGTAGTCTTTGTGTGACCAGGTTTTGGTCAAATCAAACGGGTTGAAGCGATAACTTCTTGCCTCCTCATAAGGCATAATTTGTACTGACAAAAGCCAAGACGGGTAATCACCACGCTGAATCGCCTCAAATAAATCTCGACGATGCGAATCCGCATCCTTACCACTCATCTCGGTGGCTTCTGCATTAGAATAATTTTCCTCACCCTGACAGGTATGGAAGTGATACTTGACCCAGAAGCGTTCGCCTTTGGCATTAACCCACATATAGGTATGTGAACCGTAACCATTCATATGACGCCAGCTTTTAGGTAAACCACGAGGCCCCATCAAGTAAGTCACTTGGTGAGCAGTTTCTGGGTGTGTGGTCCAGAAATCCCACTGCATATGATTGTCTCGTAAGCCTGAATCTGGCAAACGCTTTTGGCTACGAATAAAATGCGGAAATTTCATCGGGTCACGCACAAAGAAAACCGGCGTGTTATTACCGACTAAATCGTAGTTACCCTCAGTGGTATAGAATTTTAAAGAAAAGCCTCGAACATCTCGCCATGTATCCGGGCTCCCCTGCTCACCAGCAACGGTTGAAAAGCGCGCTAGCATCTCAGTTTGAACACCTTGTTGAAACAGCGCTGCTTTAGTATAGGCACTCACATCGTGAGTAGTTTCAAATACCCCAAACGCACCGGACCCTTTGGCATGGGGTTGACGCTCAACGGTTTTTTCACGATTAAAATGCGCTAATGTATCAACTAAATGATGATCGTGTAGGACGATTGGACCGTTTGAACCTACCGTTAGAGAATTGCGGTCACTACTAGCCGGCGAACCATTCACATGAGTTGCTTGGCCTAACTTTTTATCAGAATGATTAGTCATCACTGGCTCCATAATTTGTCTTAAAATCAAAAGGGTAGGTCATGCACATACTAAATGACCTACCCTTTTATAGTACAAACTAAAGTGCAATTAAGCCAATGTTAAATATCACTCATTTCGATAACAAAAAGCTATCGCAACTAGAAAGTTAACAGCTTTAAACTATCGCCAAACCATAACTTTTCTCACTCGATTAGGCGCTACGTACTTGAGCAATTAACTCATCCAGGCACACTAAGCAGAAATCCAAATCCTCTTTACTGATATTTAATGCCGGCATAAAACGCAATAAATTCGCTCGTGGTGCGTTTAACAACAAGCCCTCAGGCGAACGGTTACGGGCCTGTTCAACAATCGCAGGAGCATACTCACCATCCAAGACCAGCGCTCGCAATAGGCCCTCACCGCGCTCCCCCTTAAAGCCCCACTTATCAGAAAGCTTAAGCAGTCCCTCAGACAACTGCTGCGCACGCTCACGCACACTATCCATAAAGCCATCCGCCATCAAGATATCAAAGACCGCCACACCCACGGCGGTCATCAACGGATTGCCATTATATGTACCGCCCTGATCGCCATGCTCAAACACAGAAACGGAGGCTTTGGCCAATAAGGCGGATAACGGCACCCCGCCCCCAATGCCTTTACCCAAGGTCATGATATCCGGTTCTATCTCGGCTAGCTGATAGGCAAATAGACTGCCACATCGACCCATCCCGGTTTGTACCTCATCGACAATCAGTAAAATACCGCTTTCCTCGGTCAGCTGACGCAATTGCTGCATAAACTCGCGACTTGCGGGAATCACCCCACCCTCACCCTGCACTGGCTCCAGCATCACGGCAACGGTTTGCTCATCAATCAAGGCCTTAACGGAATCAATATCGTTATACTTCGCCTTAGGGAAACCATCCACCTGTGGCGCAAAGAGCTTATCCCAACCAGCCTTACCAGATAAGGACATGGTGGCCAAGGTACGACCGTGAAAGGCATGCTCAAAGCTGATGATTTTATAAGCGCCCTGACGATGCTTTTGCCCCCACTTACGTGCCAATTTAATGGCGCCTTCATTGGCCTCGGCACCACTATTAGCAAAAAACACCTGATCAAAACAAGACGCGCTGCATAAGCGTTTGGCTAAATCAATCATTGGCTGATTATAAAAAGCCGGTGAGGGATTGATTAATAAATGACTTTGGGTAGTTAAGGCCTCAATAATCGGCTGTGGATTATGGCCTAAGCAGTTTACCGCCCACCCCTGCAACATATCTAAATAACGTTTGCCATGTTGATCCTCTAACCAAGAGCCCTCGCCCTTTTTAAAAATCAAATCTGGACGGGTGGTAATGTCCATTAAATAATTGGTGTCGGCTAAACTCATAAAACCCTAATCCTTAATAAAAATAATCGTATGAATTCCTGTGAATAGTTTATTATGCCCTTAATACTGCGCAAAATTGTGGTTTTTTAGCCCTTCTGCCAAGACAAACGCAGAAAAACGCCTAGAATATTTCTTATTCCATTAAGATCCGTAGGGATAAGGTATTAACAGTCTGATTTCATTGTAAAATCATCGCTTAGATAGCGCTTCATGCTTATTTTTCAACGAGAAGGTTTATCATGTATGACGTCTTAGTTTATGTATATGAAAACTACTATACGCCCGCTTCCTGTCCCCAGCCGGAGGATTTATTCAGGGACTTGGCTGCTGCCGGCTTTGAGCATGAAGATATTCATGATGCCATGAGTTGGTTGCACCGTTTAGCGGTTATTACCGAAAGCCTAAAAGAGGAAACGCAGATCGCCTTTAGCGATAAGGCCACACGCGTCTATGGCTCCTATGAGTTGTATAAACTCGGCATTGAGGGCATCCATTTCCTCTCTTCCTTAGAGAGTTCTGGTGCCTTGACACCCTCCATGCGTGAAGCGATTCTTAACTGTGCCTTAGATGCGCCCCAAAGCACACTTGATTTATCAGAGTTTAAGATTCTCGCCCTGATGGTGATGTGGAGTCAGGAGCTAGAGGTGCACCATGCACTACTAGAGGAGTTCTTGGTGCGTCAACATGAGGATAAATTAAGCCATTAATTTACCATCTTAGCTTTCTTGGCTTAGCGCCCCTCTCTCAACCTATCTGCCTCGCTACTGATTAACAGCTAGCGAGGCTTTTGTTTATGGCAATTTATCTGTGCCTAGCATAAGCCTTCGCAAAGATGATGCCGTCGTGTTTATACGCTTAAATTAAGGGCGCGGCCTGATCACCCGCCTATCCATATCCAATAAGTTTTTGAGCATCACACGACCGTTATTGGCAGCCACTTCGGCAAATCTTGCCGCCGCAAAATCGCTCGCTCTAGACTCATGGAAAAAGTACTCTGTACTAAACGCCGGCTCAGTACCACTATCGATGCGATAAGGCCGTTTACGTATAAAGGGTAAATACACCCTATCCTCTGTTTTTGGCAAATCCTTGAGTTCAGACGGTGCATAGAAGGCGATTAAACGCTCAGCCACACCGTCAATTAACTCAAACTCAGCTAAAATACGCACACTTTTAATCTCTTGTAATGGTGCTAATAAGCGCTCAGATAGCTGCGTGTTGGCAGTCGCTTGATACTCATTTTTGTGTAATGCCTTCAATGCTGCATCTACGATTCCCGTCACCTCATAGTTTAAACGCATATAATCGCCTTGCATCAACGAACGTGGATCCAAAGGCGCCAATCGGAGTAAGACATGGCGCCCCCGCTCTGTCACCGCCTCATAATTCATCACCTGCCATTGGCAAAGCGCTATGGGGCATAGTATGGCCACAGCTAATAAGCCATAAAAGCGTCGACGAGTAAACAGCGCAGCCTCAACAGATGTAGCCTCAGCACTACTTGCCAAGACCGTAGATTCACGATCCTCTACCTCATCACCAAGGCTAAGCCAGCGAGCCGATAGAACGGTCGGCAATAAAAATAAGGCACCACTTAATAGCAGCAAATAAACCTTATGCTCCAAGGGCATCAGCAGAGAAAAATAAAAGCCAGCTAGGGCGATAAGCGCAAGTACCAGCGCTAAGCAATAGAGCGCCACACTTCTTTTGTAATAGGCCAGCACAATAAAGGCGAGCGGTGCCACCACATCCAAGCGCCCAAACCATAACCATGCCACTAACAGACCGGTTAACACGGTCATCGCTTTAGCCCTTGGA
Source organism: Oligella sp. HMSC05A10 (assembly GCF_001808335.1). Taxonomy (NCBI): domain Bacteria; kingdom Pseudomonadati; phylum Pseudomonadota; class Betaproteobacteria; order Burkholderiales; family Alcaligenaceae; genus Oligella; species Oligella sp. HMSC05A10. The sequence goes on from NZ_KV792888.1 coordinate 10,892, forward strand.
CTGTCATTTTTTAATAACTGCCATAAGGCCCATAAGGGCGTCAAGGACACCAACATGGCAAGCGACCAATACAGTAGACTGGCAAAGACAAGCTGTGCGCCCGGGAAGCCCTCAGTGGACCAATACAAGCGTAAAGGATAAAGAAATGCCAGGAGGATATTTTTGAAATCAATTAACAGGTCCTGACCTTGATACGAAATAAAATAAAAATAGTAGTTACTTAACACGACGATAATGCCCCACAAGGCAAAGGCCGTGATCAATGGCAAGCGCAACTCGGACGAGGACTTAAAAGAAAAATAAATCAGCCCAATAAAACAAATCACTAAGAAGTAGGGCTCATTCGCAAAAGACAAAAAGGGAAGAAAACGCAGCCCACCAAAAAAGACAAAAAAGCCCAAGCTACTAATAAAACGAAGCACCGCCTCAGTACGTCGACGATAAATTAGTACGCTAATCACTAGCCCCACAACCGTCAGAAGCTGTACGAACAAGGGGCGAGCAACTGAATCCCGTATAAAAAATTCGTGATTATTGACAAAGGCAACGAAGCATGCAATCTGATAAAGCACCAAGGCAAAAAATTGTTGATGCCGTTTGTTGCTGATGCGATATAGCATGGCATAGGCGCCACCTAAAGCGAGTAACGCCACAATGTCTGCCTGCGGCGACATGGTCATTTTAACTGGCAAGCCCGTGAACAACAGGATCAGATAAATAAAGGCAGCCACTAAAAAGCTGCTGATGGCTAAAAACACCGTAAAGGCAAGAGGTAAATCACCACCTAAAGCTCGGCGCCGACTAGCGCCCTTTTTAGTGATAATTCTCTGTTGCCATAAAGCAATTGCCGCCACTGCAGCCATAACCCAAATCGCCACGAGCATGTACAAAACACTGACAATATCCGCATCGAAGACATCGCCAAACACGGTTCGCTCAAGCACAACAGCACTAAAGGCACACGCCGCCACCGCCAGGGCCAGTACATTTAGCCGTAACAGCGAAAATCTCAGCTTGTTGTAGATTAAAAGTAAGACCGCCGCTATCAATAAATATAAACCGGTCACGCCGGCAAACTCAGCGGCTCTAGCCATGGCAAAAATCACAATAGCGCAGATCAATAAGCTCATACTGAGGACAGCCCAAAGCGGCTCCTGCTGACTGCGCTTTTCCTCTAAATAGACAAATACCGCGGCATTTAAAAAAGCCAATACAAAGGCACTAAGCTCAAACGGTACGCCGAACTGATTATTATATAAAAATAAAAAAGCGGCAGTATTGGCCACGACGGCGGCCAAGGCAGCAATAAAAATGCCGGGTGCAAAGGCCAACCAAGGTAGGATTAATAAAAACCACAAGCCAAAGGTCTGCCAAGTATCGGCACCGGTCTGATAAATCTGTCCTACTAAGGCAATCAGCGCCCCGGAAACTACCGCCCCCAGAAAAGCCAAGCCCTGATAAAGCCACTGCATACCGGCCGCAGCCACTAATTGCTCCGCCCCAAAGCGCAAGCGCAACAACAATAACACGGCCCCTATCAACAGCAGAACCGCTTGTACCGTGACAAGTTTAACCGTCGGGCTGATACTCTCCCAATTGACCGCAACCCAAGTAACAGCACCGCTCGCTAATAAAACTAAGGATAAACTCATGCACAGCAGTGCTAAAAACTGCTTTGAGCTAAGACGAAAAAAACTCACCATGAACTATCAACCCCATCAAACGCAACAATCTAATTTATTGTACAGAGCTCAAAACCTCCGTTTGAACTAAAGTAGGACAAATTTGTCCACCTATCTAGCAACAGCTAAAGCCGACTTGCATCAAGTTGGATTAAAACAGATTGACACACCCTAGTGTCACCGCTTTTTATATCGCAGCGGCAGGCTTTTACTTTAATTTAATAGCAAAGTACTTGCCAAAGCCTTAATTAAATGTAAAACTGCACTCAATTATCTATTTACAATTTTTACTATTAAATATAGGTCGTTTAAAATCAGTTCTATGTCAAAAACACTTATTATCGCGGAAAAACCTTCTGTCGCTCTGGATATTTCTCGTGCTTTAGGCGGCTTTTCACGTCATGGCGACTATTTTGAAAGTGATGATTACGTGCTGTCTTCCAGTGTAGGTCATCTCTTAACCTTAATTAATCCTGACGATGTGGTGCGCGGTAAGTGGTCTTTTAATAATCTACCAGCCATTCCTAAAAAGCATTTCGAATTAAAGCCCATTGATAAGCGCAGTGAGACGCGCTTAAAGATGTTGCTTAAACTGATTAAACGAAAGGACGTGGATCGTATTATTAACGCCTGTGATGCGGGACGTGAAGGTGAATTGATTTTCCGCTATATCATGCAGTTTGCTAAAAGCGACAAGCCGGTGCAGCGCTTATGGTTGCAATCCATGACAAAGCAAGCCATTATCGATGCCTTTGATAATATGCGCGATGATGAGAGCATGAAAGGCTTAGAGGCAGCCGCACGCTCGCGCGCCGAGGCGGACTGGTTGATCGGTATTAATGGTACCCGTGCCATGACCGCATTTAATAGTAAAGACGGCGGCTTTTTTAAGACCCCCATCGGCCGTGTACAAACACCGACCTTAGCCATTGTCTTTGAACGTGAAGAAAGTATTCGTCAATTCCAAAGTCGGGATTATTGGGAGGTGTACGGCCACTTTGATGCGGCCGAGGGTACCTATCGTGGGCGCTGGTTTGATCCTGAGTTTAAAAAGGATCCGGCGGACCCCGAAAAAAGAGAGTATCGTCTTTGGTCTGCGGCAGCAGCTCAAACCATTGTCACCGCCTGTCAGGGCAAGCCGGGTATTGTTTCTGAAGAGTCCAAACCCTCCAGACAGCTATCCCCTGCCTTATTCGACCTCACATCTTTACAACGTGAGGCCAACGCTAAGTTCGGCTTTACTGCCAAAACCACCCTGGCGCTAGCGCAGACGCTGTATGAGCGCCATAAGGTACTAACCTATCCGCGTACCGATTCTCGCTACTTGCCCCAGGATTATCTGCAAAACGCCAAAGACACCATCCATCTTATCAGCCAGAGCAGCGCCAATGCCAATCAGGGGCATCAAGCACATGCTGCAAAAATTCTCGCTGAACAATGGATTAAAAGCAATAAACGTATTTTCGACAACACAAAGGTGAGCGATCACTTCGCCATTATTCCGACCCTACAAATGCCTAAGGAATTAAGCGAAGCTGAGTTTAAAATTTACGATTTAGTGGTCAAACGCTTTATGGCGGTCTTTTTTCCTGCGGCTGAGTATCGTGTTACCACACGTATCACCAAGGTAGAGGCACATCACTTTAAAACCGAGGGTAAGGTCTTGGTTAAACCCGGCTGGTTGGAGATTTACGGCCGTGAAGCTCAAGGACAAGAGGATAATCTGGTACCGGTTACCGAAGGTGAAACGGTTCATACCGCTGAGGTACAACCTGAGGCTTTAGCCACCAAACCGCCTGCGCGTTATACAGAGGCGACGCTTTTGAGCGCGATGGAGGGTGCTGGTCGCTTAGTGGATGATGATGAATTACGTGAGGCCATGTCAGAGCGTGGCTTAGGCACACCAGCCACTCGCGCAGCCATTATCGAGGGTCTATTAAACGAGCAGTATTTACGCCGTGAAGGTCGTGAATTGGTGCCAACGGCTAAAGCTCGCCAACTCATGACCTTATTATCAGGCTTAAATGTCAAAGAGCTCACCTCACCTGAGCTCACCGGTGAGTGGGAATATAAGCTCAAACAAATCGAAGCCAAGCAACTGGAACCGCAAGCCTTTATGCAGGATATTGTGCGCAGTACAGAAACCATGGTGAGCCGCGCCAAAGAGTACGAGCACGACACTATCCCTGGCGATTACGTCACGCTTCACACACCTTGCCCAGTGTGTGGCCATGTGGTCAAGGAGAATTATCGACGTTACGCATGCACGCATTGTGATTTTTCTATTACTAAGCATCCCGGCGGTCGCACCTTTGAGCCCGATGAGGTTGAAACACTGCTGTCAGAGCATGTGTTAGGGCCTTTGAGCGGCTTTATCAGCAAAATGGGACGACCTTTCAGTGCCATTATCCGCTTAACAGGGGATGAGAAAAAACTGGAGTTCGACTTCGGTCAAGACAAGGACGACAATACAGAGGAGCTTGACACGAGCAATTTAGTTGCCGTAGGCGATTGTCCTAAATGCCATGCTAAAGTCTTTGATACGGGCATGGCTTATCTCTGTGAAAAGGCTAGCGGCAAGGAAAAAAGCTGTGATTTCCGCTCTGGGAAAGTGATTCTTCAGCAGGAAATTTCGCATGAACAGATGCATAAACTATTGAGCAATAAAAAAACGGATTTGCTGGAAAACTTTGTCTCCAATCGCAATAATCGCAAGTTTAAGGCCTATCTAGTATTAGATGCCGCAGGCAAGGTCGGCTTTGAGTTTGAACAAAAAACGGCAGCTAAAAAAGCCAGTAAGAAAACGGCTGCCAAGAAAACGGCCGCCAAAAAAACCGCAGCGAAGAAGAGCACCGCCAAAAAGGCTGCCGCTAAGAAAAAAGCATCAAGTTAAAAATTACGCTAACGATGAAAGAATTAATTCACAAATACAATATCCCGGGACCACGTTACACCAGTTACCCGACCGTTCCCTATTGGGACAATAGTAGCTTTAGTGCCGCGGCCTATTTAGAGACTTTAAAACGCAGTTTCAAGGAGTCCAATGCCAAACAAGGCATTAGCCTGTATATTCACCTGCCTTTTTGTGAAAGTCTCTGTACCTTCTGTGCCTGTCATAAACGCATTACCAAAAAGCATTCCGTTGAAGCCCCCTATATTGATGCCGTCATTAAAGAATGGAATCTTTATCTGGAGCTACTGCAAGACAAGCCGCTAATTAGTGAAATTCACTTAGGGGGCGGCACCCCAACCTTCTTTGCAATGACAGAGTTAGAGCGCCTATTACAGCATATTTTTAGTACCTCTAATATTGCCGAAGAGCACACCTTCAGCTTTGAGGGGCATCCAAATAATACCCGCTTAGAGCATCTTGAGGGTTTATATAAACTCGGCTTCCGTCGTTGCAGCTTTGGCGTGCAGGACTATGCCGAAAAGGTACAAATTGCGATTAATCGTGTGCAACCCTTTGAAAATGTGTTAAACGTCACCAATGCGGCACGTCGAATCGGCTATAACAGCATCAGCCATGATTTAGTCTTCGGCCTACCTTTTCAAAACTGGGCGGGTATGGAGCGCACCATTCGCCGCACCTTAGAACTTAAACCCGACCGTTTGGCCTTTTACTCCTACGCGCATGTCCCTTGGATTAAAGGGGTAGGTCAACGTGGCTTTGATGAAAATGATCTCCCATCCGGCGAGGAAAAGCGCGCCCTCTATGAAAATGGCAAAGCGCTACTGGAGGAATTGGGTTACGTAGAAGTAGGCATGGATCACTTCTCACTACCCACTGACACCCTGTATCAATCCATGGTGAACAAAACCATTCACCGCAATTTTATGGGCTACAGTTCTTCCTCTACCCAAGTAATGATTGGTCTCGGCATGTCTAGCATCAGTGACACCTGGTACGGCTTTGCACAAAATGAAAAGGATCTTGAGGCCTACTATGAGCGTTTGGCGCAAAATGAAATTCCGCTGATGCGCGGCCATATTCTGAATCAAGAGGATTTGATTATTCGGCGCCATATTCTAAACCTGATGTGCTTATTAGAAACTTCTTGGGAAAAACCGGAAGAGCAATTTAAGGAGTTACCTGACACCCTTGAACGTCTCCAAGAAATGGCGCAAGATGGTTTATTAGAAATTAGTGATACGGGACTTAAAATCACTGAAAAAGGTCGTACCTTCGCCCGTAATATCTGCATGAGTTTCGATCTCAGAATGTTAAGAGATAAGCCGGAAACCCGCATTTTCTCAATGACCGTTTAGTCGAGTTGCGTCATGAGTTTAATCCCGGAAATTAAGCCGCAACAATCCCTTGAGCTACTCAAAGCTCTGCACATCTTAACCCGCGACGGCAAAATCAATCAAGATAGCCGTCGCAAGCTCAAACAGGTGTACCATTTCTATCACTTTATCGAACCTTTGATGCTCAAAGTGTTAGAAGAGCAAAAGCAATTGATCTTAGTGGATCACGGCGCCGGTAAATCGTATTTGGGTTTTATTCTTTATGATCTGCTGCTAAAAAATCATCCGGAAGCGCATGTGTATGGGATTGAATTCAGAGAGCAGTTGGTAAAAAGCTCTGAGGAATTAGCGAACAAGCTCGGCTTTTCGGATGGCATGAGTTTTAAAGCAATGCGTGTTGAAGAGGCCATGCACTCTACCGATATTCCCGCCAAGGTAGATATAACAACGGCATTGCACGCCTGTGATACCGCTACGGATGATGCGATTCGCTTTGCCTTAGAACGCCAATCCAAATACATCGTCCTAGTCCCATGCTGCCAAGCAGAGGTTGCGGCGCATCTACGCCAACACAAAAACAAGGCTATCAAGCACAACAGCCTTGCTGAAATTTGGCGCCATCCCATTCATACTCGGGAGTTTGGCAGCCACCTCACGAATGTACTTCGCTGTCTCCAATTAGAGGCGCGCGGCTATCAGGTCACCGTCACTGAATTAGTGGGTTGGGAACATTCCATGAAAACGAGTTGATTGTGGCACGTAAAGTAGCCAAGTACAAAAACAGCGCACGTGAGCGTCAATTGGAAATTCTCAAGGAATTCGGCTTAGAAGAAATGCGCGAGCGCTTTGCGTATTAAACCGCTCATTCACGCTGTGAGACTTTTGCATAAAAGCAGTTAAATACCG
>NZ_KV792889.1:0-719 GCF_001808335.1 Oligella sp. HMSC05A10
CCTTATTGGTTGACTTAAAGTACTGCCCGATCTCGTTGGCAAGGCTTGGGCTGAGGGTCGCGGTCGCGATCCCTAGCGCGCTGTTGGTCGTATTACTTAGACTACTATTTTCTAGGAATTAAAATTAACAACATAATCGTCTGAATTAACATACTAGGCCCACCAATTACAAGGCTGTACCTATACCAGTAATCAAGTCCATCTTCAATAAGTGGTATTAAAAAAAAGATTGACAATGAAAAATAAGTAGCAACATTCATCAAGACTAATAATTTATAAAAACCAATCCTCTTATATAAATAAAAAGCAAGCAAACTTAAAAAAACTATATGAACAGAAAATAATATACTTCCGGCCAGAGGTATAAAAAACGAAAAAACATACAACAAATGAAAAGATTCTGTTGTAACTCCAACTGAAAGTAACCCTAGAACTGTACTATATATAAAAGGACATAGAAAATAAGCTAATAAAAACCGCCTGTATTTTACTTGCTTCATGGCTTACACCCTTGCTTTTCAGAGTAGCCTAACAATTTACAACCGTAACTTATCCTAGATTCATAATCAAGAATATTCACGCCTCCTTCTATACTTCTCGGATAATCCGACTTGAATATAACTGACAATATGTCACCTACTACAGGAGCGGTAATGAATTGGCTAGCATCTACAAAAAGCTCTTGATCAGACAAATACTTCTCATGAATCGGTTGCAAT
>NZ_KV792890.1:0-4833 GCF_001808335.1 Oligella sp. HMSC05A10
GTAATGCCATGTCAAAAAAACGCAATTCGGATAATTGGTCTGCTGATGTCAACGGCAATTTAAAATTGACCCCTTTTCGGGATAATCGGCAATCTAAATTTGACCCCCTAGACGATATTAAATCTGTGAATTAATCGGCAGCATGCCGACCTTTCGTTTATCTTTTAAACGATAGCTTTCACCACTCATTTGCACAACATGACAGTGATGTAAAAGTCTATCCAACATCGCAGCGGTTAATGTGGTATCGTCCGCAAAGGTGTTAGCCCATTGACTAAACGGTAAATTACTAGTCAATAATGTGCTACCTTTCTCGTAGCGTTTTGCCACCACATTAAAGAATAAATTCGCTTCCTCACGGCCGAAGGGTAAATAGCCTATCTCATCAATCACGAGTAATTTAGGCGCCATGACGACCCGGTTCATATAGGCTTTTAACTTATCTTGGCGATACGCAGTCACCAAGTGAAGCATTAGGTCAGCAGCCGTAATGAAACGTACCTTTAAATGGTTCATCACCGCCTTATAAGCTAGACCAATGGCCAAGTGTGTTTTACCGACACCGCTAGGACCTAGCATAACGACGTTCTCATGGCGTGGGATGAAGGCAAGCGAGCTTAACTCCTGAACCTTGGCTTTCGGCACCCCACTACTAAAGCTAAAGTCGAACTCTTCAAGGGTTTTCATGCTCGGTAGCGCTGCCAATTTAAGTAAGGCGGTCTGCGACCTGAGCGCTTTAGCCTTTAGCTCCTCAGTCAGTAGCTGTTCAACAAAGTCAGCATAAGTACCTTCCGAGTTTAGGTGATGTTCAGCCACATGAGACCAAACTTCGTTAATGGCATAAAGACCTAATTGCCGACACATGTCGGCAATACGTTCATACTGTAAGCTCATGACCTTCTCCTAAAAGCAGTGCATCATAGGTGGATAAAGGGTGCTGTAAGCTCTCAATCGGCATTGGCACGTCATTCAACGAAGGAGCAACGACGACATTGCCGCTTCTTATCGGCAACGGCAGTAACGCCTCTTTCTCCTTAGTGAGTCAGTGATTAGGTGTCTCTTGTGTTGTGCCGTGTATGCGAATATTAGCAACGCTCGTCAACCAGTGCCCGATGCATCCGTTAGCTGTTTGCACATCCAGCTTGAGTCCTTCGGCGCGTAAGCTCGCCTGCAAAGGCACGACAAAGCTACTCTTTAAATAACGATTAAATCGCTCCACTTTACCCTTCGTCTTAGCACGATAAGGACGACAGACACGAGGCTGGAAACCATACTCCTTAGCCAGCAGGAGCAACTCTGGGTGCCAGCGGTGTTCACCAACACCATAGGCATCGCGTTCTAAAACGATGGCTTTGGCATTATCAAATAACACCTCTTTCGGTACACCACCAAAAAAGTCAAAAGACTGCCGTAAGCCGGTTAACCAAGACTCACTACGCTCATTATCAAAGAAGTGCACGTAACTGGCTCTGGAATAGCCTAAGGTCGCTACAAAGGCCTTTAGTGGCTGACCCTGACGACGGATAATTGTAAAGTCCACCTGCAATTGTTCACCGGGCTCAGTCTCAAAGCGCACCAATGGATCAGTTGGAGCAGTCGGTTTAAATTGAGCAACATAGTCGCTCAACAGGCGTATCTTGCCAGGATAGCCAAGCTCAACAATTTCTCGATACAGCACGGCTGCTGGTATCCAATCGGGCGATGCGCTTTGGATACGCTGGTGAATATATGGCTTATAAGGGTCGAGTTTACTTACCCTGTTTGCGCGTCGGTGATACTGTGGCGCAGTAGATTTCTCGTTAAGGTACTTCTTAACCGTATTACGTGAAATACCTGTTTCTCGGCTAATCGCTTTGATAGATTGCCCCCGTTTTTTTAACACCTGTATGGTCACTACCATCTCCTGAGTTAACATAAGCGGCCTGAAAAACCGCTAGTTTAAAAACTAGGGGGTCAAAATTCAACTGCCGATGGGGGTCATTATTACATTGCCGTTAACAGAATTCATGCGTAAACTCGATATTAGCCGACAAGGATCAACAATTGCTATGCTTAAAGAGCAAACTACTCGTTTAGTTAACTCATTATTTAGAGTAACAATCGAAGGTGAGAATAGTAGGGCAAGAAAAAAACATTTTGATTGCTGATAGCAGTTTTGAGTTTTGGGAGACACATAACGGTGGCTGGGAAACTCACTTAAACTTAAATAAGAAATTCCTTGAAGATTTATTAGCTCATCCAGTGCCAATTGATCTAAATGTGCTACATGCAATTCGTAAATCACCTATGGCCATGGATGTATATACGTGGATAGCTTATCGGACATACGGTATTTATACATCAGGCGGTCGACCGGTAAAAATCCCTTGGGAGTCGCTACAAGCTCAGTTTGCAGCTAATTTTGGTGGAAACCTAGATAAAGATATATTAACTGCCGATGAAATTATAAGAAAGGAAGCTCAAGCAAAATACAATTTTAAAAGTAAGTTTTTAGGCTCATTGGATAATTTAGCTAAATTTTATCCAGATTTAAATCAAATCATAAGTTCTGACAGTCAATTCGTAACAATTGGTGGTGCTAAATTAATTCCTAATAAGTAAAATCATTAACCGTCTAAATGACGGTTTTTTTATGCTTAAAAATCCTGTAATTGCGTTGTATCGGTAATATTAATTTATAGAAAAACTCTATTTTATTTATATAAATCATCAACTTAAGTTGTAACATATTAACAGCAAGACGTTCTCTCAAGACGTTATGCAAGACAGTAAACAAGACGTTCTTTTATTTATCATAAGGGAGGTGTGATTTTTTTACTTAAAAGCCTTCCTCTTTTTTTTTAGAATTCACTTTTTTAATATTTAAATCTTAATTGTTTTTAGTTTTTTTTTAGAAATTCTTAAAACGCTTAAATTTTAATTAATTCTTTATTTAACTAAAAGATTTTCGCCAGCTTCTTTCTGATGAATCAAACTGGGGATTAAAGGCAAAACTTAAATTAAGTCATTTAAATAATTCAGAATGACTTCCAATTCTAACTAGCTCAATTGTTCTTTCATATTTTGCATAAATTAATAGCAAATCGGGTTTTATATGGCATTCTCTAAATCCAGACCAATCACCAACTAAAGAATGATCTCGGTGCTTATCTGGTATTACTTGGTTATGGATTAGGCAGTGAGCTACAGTAATCCATTCTTCAGAGAGTAAGTCTATCCAACGTTTTTTTGCGTCACGTTTAAATTGATTACTTGGTATTAATGCTAACAAAATTACTACCCTTTGATATCATCCATAAGTTCATCTAGGCTGCTATATTTTGTTAAAGTGTTTTCACTACGATTGCTTAATAGCTCTAGCATAGCAAGCTTAGTTAGATCATTGGGGATGTGGTTAGTTTTATACTCAAAGTTTAAAGGAATTGCCTTAGTGTCTGCTATTTGCTTCAAGAAGAGTTTAATAGCCTGTGCTGGAGTAAGACCATAACTCTCAATAATAGGAAAAGCTTCTTCTTTTAGTTGTTCATCCATGCGGATATTAAAATTAGTTGTACTCATTGTTTACTCCAAGTCGGTTATATACCTAATTTTAAAGCAAAAAACAAATATATGTAAAGCTTTTATTTTACATATGTTTTACTTAATCTGTTATTAGTTTCACTAAAAGATTTTCGCCAGCTTCTTTCTGATAAGCCAAACTGGGGATTAAAGGTAAAGCTTAAATTAAAAATTATAGTAAATCGCTTCTAAAAGTAGTTTTAATTTATTGTCATTATTTATAGGTTTTGCTATAATAAAGCTATATTTAACGGAGCTTTATGTTTAAGATTAATTGGGTTCGGAAAGCAGCCAAGCAATTAGCTAAGCTTGACCGAAGAGAACAACAAAGAATAATTTCAGCTGTTGACACATTAATGGATCTGCCAAATGCACGGAATGTTAAACAGCTCATAAATCATCAATATGGCTATCGGCTTCGAGTAGGTCAGTATAGAGTGCTATTTGATGCAGATGTAATTATACGAATAGTAGACATACAAGAAGTCAAGAAAAGAGATGATACAACTTACTAAGGGCAATATTATGAATACGCATGAACATACTATTTTAACAAGCTTAGGTAAGCCAACTTTTGTGGTGCTGCCTTATGAAGACTATTTAGTTTTAATGAATAGAAAAAATTCTCGCATTCCTGTAGATGAAACTATTCCACATGAAGTTATCAAACTACAAGTTGAGAACAACTGGAGCATGATTCGTGCATGGCGTGAATATTTAGGAATCACTCAGGTTGAAATGGCTGAACGTTTAGAAGTTCGTCAACCAACTTATGCGAATATGGAGTCTTTAGATGCTAGACCAAGAAAAGCTACCATCGATAGAATTGCTGATGCACTTGGTATTTCAACTCAACAATTAGTTTGATTTCAGAACGGCCTTATAAAAAACACGCTTAAATTTAATTAATTCTAGGTTCTTTACTTTGTCATTTGTTATACTTGTTATACACGTATAACAAGGAGCTGATAATGTTAGCAATACGATTACCTGACGAAATAGATAACCGCTTGAAAGATTTGGCGGAAAAGACGGGGCGTACAAAGTCTTTTTACGCAAGAGAAGCAATCTTAAAACACTTAGATGATTTAGAAGATGTCTATCTTGCAGAAAGGGAGTTGGAACTGGTTAAGGCTGGCAAGTCTAAAACTTATTCAGCTGAAGAAGTAGGAAAAGAGCTTGGCTTATAAAATACTTTATTCAGATAAAGCAAAAAAAGAGCTTTTAAAACTTGATAAACCAGGAGGGTGTAAGGTATTTTGTGTAACTTGATTT